>JABWBV010000559.1 GCA_013359445.1 Anaerolineales bacterium
CCAATGGCCGAACCTGATGCAAGCGGGCGTGGAATTCCCCGAAGTGGAAATGACCTTCGCCACTACCCCGGAGATGATCGAAGCCGGGGCACGCCTGTACAACATCGCCTGCAAAACCTGTCACGGCGTGGACGCGTACGGCTCGCCGATGGCCCCCGCGCTGAACAACATTACCTTCCTCTCAGAAACCCCCGACGCGGCCATTTACCAGATTATTGCAGGTGGCGTCTCGGGAACAATGATGCCCGCGTGGGGCAGTCGTCTGAACGATCAGGAATTGCAATCGCTGGTGGCGTACCTCCGCAGTCTGGAACCCGACGCCCCCGTCGTCATGCCGCCGATTTTAGCCCCATAATGAGATTGGGCGTTTGATACTGAAAACGGGCACTCACCAGGAGTAGAAAGTTTCGAAAGAAAAGGATGGAAGAGGCTGTACACAGCCTCTTCCATCCTTTTTTCGGGTTTCACCTCTTCGAGCGTGAGGTATTAATCACGGGCATAAATCACAGCTTCTCTACTTAGGACCCCGTAAAGTTAGTTTTCCCTGCTTCGGAAGACTTCATATACAAACCACTTAGTACACTGTAAAGTAAGTTTTCTCAGGTTTGCACACGTAACAAACTTCGGAAGACTTCCTTTACAAACCACTTAGTACACTGTAAAGTAAGTTTTCCCAGGTTTGCACACGTAACAAACTTCAGAAGACTTCCGTTACAAACCACTTAGCGCACAATAACTGGCAAATAAACGAAGTGCTCACCGCCAGGGATGGGCGTGGGGATCGGCTGAACCCCTGCTCCGACCCAAAACCCGTGCGCCCCCACCAGGTTTCCCGTTTCCCCTGCACCAGCCACTGGTTGCCCCAGCGCCGACGAGAGGGTAAGGGCACCATTGCTGACCTGACTTCCTCCGCCCGCCAGCAGACTGCGGGAGGCCTGCCCTCCGCCCGCGAGGGCAAAGCCGACGACCAGGAAACAGAGAACCAACCCGACCGGCAACGCGATCTTCATGTCAATGCGAAATGATTTCATGACGCAACTCCTTAATTACACGCCGTGCCGGAGGTCGTGCCATCGCTCGCGGGGGTGTAGTTGGACTTGTAATTGTGCGTACAGACCAACCCGCCCGTGCCGGTAAACTTGTTCCCAGCATAAAACACGCCCGAAGTCGTCACCACCACCGTCCCGGAAGAACTCGTCTCGAATAGGAACGCGCTCCCGGTTGAACTGACCCACACTTGGGAATGGTGAACATGCGCGTTGCCCGCCGTGCCGATAAAAATCCCGCGATGATCGCCACAGATCACACTATTGAACACCAACGGTGACGCATTCACGCCCTGAATGCCGAACCCTGTCCCGGAATTCCCCGCGCACGAAAGGGTGTTGCCGTTGCCCCCATTCAGCACACTCTCCTCGATCAGGGGTTGGGGGAACCCGCCCGCGATGTTCACGATGCCCATGCCCGCGTTCACACCCGTGCCAAACCCGGTTGCCCCGCTCGCTTGCAGGAGGCTGTTGGTGATGTGGATTTCTGCGTCGTTCAGGTATACGGCGTAATGCCCGGTTCCACCTGTGCCAATGGCCTCGGCAGTCACGTCATCTACCCGGGTGTCCCGCGTGGTTTGGGCGGAGTAAAGCGCGATGCCAAATGTGCCAGTGCCGGTGTTGCGGACGGTCAAATCGCTGATCCGGCTATCTTCTAGCAGTTCCACAGTCGCGGCGACATTCGACGGGGAGCTGTTCGTCCGGCTGGACGTGATCACGGTCGCGTTGACCCCGGAACCCTTCAGATGGACGTACGCGGGCACACTGACGAGCGCGCTTTCGCTGTACACGCCCGGCCCCACCCACACCAGATACCGCTCGGTGGAGGATGACCCGGAAATGCTGTTGAGGGCGTCTGCCACCGAGGTGAAATCCCCGCCGCTGGGGGACACGGTGATGAAATGCTCATACGCCACCCCGCCCCCGACATCATCCACCCCATCCGCGAACCCCGCCGGGATGCCGGTCAGCCCGCTCCACGGCGCGGTATCGGCGGAACTGGCGGTGGTGGCGCTGTCGGCCAAAGCCGCATGATCGGCCTCGGCGGCTTGATCGGCGGCGGCGGCCTGAAACGCGAACGGGACGGAGGTGATCGCCTGACGGGGCAAATCGACAAATCCACCGCCGGTATCCACGCTCACTTGCAGGTAGCGTGAGGTATCGCTAAACAAGGTGGCCTCGAACGGGGTGGAGTTGCCCAGGATGACGGTGTAATATCCGCCGGATATCTGTACACTGTTGTGCGTTTCTTCCCAAAGCGGAGAGCCACCGCTGGACGCGCTATACAGGCCAAATTCCAGGTTCACCGTGCCGGATATTGGCTCGCCGCTTTCGACGAGGTATCCCTGGTGGGTCATCGTGCCCGGTGCGCCCGCGGGGGTTTGCACCGCGGACCGGGCGAGGATCGCGCTGGCGAACGTGACAACGAGCACCAGCAGGGCGACGATCAAAAGGGTGGAAAGTTTAGGGGTTTTCATAACTGCCTCCGAAAATTAGGATATGGTTCGTAGTCAGGCACGTCAGTGCCGCTAAGGAAGACGGCACTTCGCAAAGCCTTCGTGCCGGACCACGAACAAAGATGGAATTTTCGCGTCGTTTTATTTCCGCGCCGGTTTTTCAATCGTCTCAGTCATCTGCTCCAAAAAACTGATCAGTTTGTCAAACGTGTGGAAATACGCCACCTGCGGCGAGCCGGCCTGCTGAACCGACCCGCGCAAAGCAGGGGCGTACCCTTCCAGTGTAGGTTCGAGTTCAAACCAGATGCGGACGATGAAGGAATAGCGGGGATGGGTGGGCAACGCGCTCATTGCCCCCTACTTTAGCAAATGGGTGTCACACGGGTATCGTTTGGGGAGGGAGAGGGGGGAGGTGGTGTGACAAACTAGGGTTCAATAAGCGGTATTCAGTAAGCAGTAAGCAGTATTCAGTAAGCAGACTGCTAGTAAGCTCTAGAAACTGACAACTGACAACTGACAACTGCTTACTGAACACTGACAACTGAACACTGTTCACTGGCTCCCGCGTTGTCTTGTCTTAAGTTCCACCCCTACCTCCCGCAACACCTCCATATCCCTCAAAACCGTCCTCCGACTCACCCCTAACGCCTTTGCCAGGTCATCGTCCGTGGGGGCGGCTCCTTGTGCGGCGGATTCGGACAGTAGACGACGGAGAATGTGCTGGCGACGGGCGGTGGTGGGCGTGTGGCGGTCATCGCCCGGTTGGGAGAGAGTCCAGGTTACGGACACGTAATCGTCCCCGGTCAGTTTTCTGCCGAGGGGGACATCGGCGCGGACGAGGCGGACTTCGATGCGGTGGGAGTGCGCGCGGATGGCTTGTTGAATCTGGCGGTTGGTGGCGACGGCGTTCAGGAAACGGGGCTGATCGGGTGCCGGGAGTTCGCGGGCCATCGCGTGCATCGCGTCTTCGGCTTCGAGCAGATGGGCAAGGGCGGCGGACGTTTCGCCTCGCGCGTGGTGGAGCAGGTAGCCTACATAATTAAAATTGCGGCGGTACTCGTCGTTTTTCTGATCGGTGCGGGTGCGGCGGGCGGCGGCGAAGGCTTGTTCGGCCTGGGGGAACGCGCCTTGCTGGAGATAGAGAAGAGTCAGGGAACCGTAAGTGTCGCTCAGGGTGTCTTGTTCGCCTAGCGTTTCCCGGAGGGTGATCGAGGCCTCGAACGCGGCCTGGGCTTCGGCAAACCGCCCGAGTTCGGTCAACGCCAGACCCCGTGTGTGTTGGACAAACCCCTCCCCTCTCCGGCGGCCCAAATCCTGATTGATGGCAAGTGCCCGGTCGGCGGAGGCCAACGCCTGCTCAAATTGACCCAATTCAAAGAGCGTGTACGCGTGATTTCCCAGCGTGTTCGCATACATGGCCCGATCTCCCGTCTCTTCCAGGCGGCTTAAATTCGCCGCGTACCGGGCGAGGGCGGTTTCAAAATCCCCGAAGATGCCCGCCAGCGCCCCAAGATTTCCCGAATGGGCGATCTCTGCCCGTAATTCGCCCAATTGCTGACTAATTTCTACCGCCTGTGCGAACATCTGCCGGGCGTGGGCGTAGTCGCTGGACATCCAATAGACCACCCCCAAATTGCCGAGCAGGTGACCCTGTTTGTACACATCTCCCACCTGCCGGTACAGGGCCAGCGAACGGGTTTGTTTTTCGATAGCTTCGGCCAGATTCCCCTGGCGTTGGGCGACGATGCCGAGCAAGTCCAACACCGAGGCCTCGCCGGACAGGTTGCCAATGGTTTGGTGAAGCGCCAGCGCTCGTTCAAACCACGCCCGCGCCTGGGGATAATCTCCCTGATCGCGGGTGGCCTGCCCGAGGATTTCCAGCAGGGCGGCTTGCGTTTCGGGGGGGACGTTGGTCAACGCCAACCCGCGGGAGGCGGTTTCAAGCGTTTGGGCGTAGTCCCCGGTTTGCCAGTGGTACCGCGCCTGGGCCAGGATCGTCTCCGCGCGGCGGTAGGCATCCCCGAGACGGTCGGCCAGGGTGTGCAGGGTGGTCAGGTCGTCCCGTTGGGCGTCCCGATTGCCGAGGATTTCGTGGGCGCGCACCCGTCCCAACCCCGCCTG
>JABWBV010000560.1 GCA_013359445.1 Anaerolineales bacterium
TCGTAGCCGGGGGACTTCATCCCCCGGCGGGCACGACAGGACTGAACAACCCCCCATCCCCAATGCGTTTCAACGCATTTCTCCTACCAGACGCCGAATTCCCATTCGGCGGAAGTTATACGGCAGGGACAGGGGACGAGGGTACGTTTTTGAAAACCCGAAACGCCACAAACGCACACACCACAAACAAAAGCAGATGCGGCAAAGCAATTAGCCCGGCCATCACCCACGAATACGGGGACGTGTTATCCGTCGCCACGCGCAGGGTAAGCCACAGCACCACGGGCGGAATTTGTAAAACCGCCGCGCTGGAAAAGCTCAGGCCCAAGAGTAATTTGCTTACAAGGCCGTGCTTTTCGCTCAAGACCCAGGATAGCATCAGCAAGACGATCCCCAAAATGATCGCTACCCGCCCCCATTGGGCGACTTCGGCTTCTTGTGAGCCATAAAGGTAGAAAACGTATGGCAACCCTGTGGCAATAGTGCCCAAGGCTCCAAGAAATAATGTGGTTTTAGGCATTTTACATCTCCTTAAAAACAGTTAGGCGAAGGAATGAGGCCGCTAGATGAGCGGCCCCATTGTGTTTGTTCTATATGTGAGAAGCGGCCCAAATTACTTTTTGAACACTGAAAACAGTTGTAAGTGGGGATAAAGATCATTGAAAGATGCACGAATGAAAGAAGGAAAGCCGTCTGGAAGAAATTGCACATGCTCCAATTGGTTTTGAATCGTACTGGTTTGTTCTGTTGCGGACGCGACCATTCTCAAATAACTTGGAGATGCATCCGCCAGGAAAACCAAGCTATTTTGGTTAAGCGTTTCTACGAGGTCCAGAGGTAGCCATCCCGTGATTGCTATAATCCCGGTCATTTCCAGATTCTGGCGGCTTGTATCATATTGGAGGGTATTGGCCGCGATATCTACCGCGATTTCGGTAAGGTTTCTCAGATAATCATCGCCCTCTTCTACATTTGTTTGGATTGTCCATACATTCGTATCTGGGTTGGGATTGTTGAGGTCTGTGTAAATTGCTTTGACTATGGTGGGAGCGAAAGATGCTCCTTGCTCAAGCAACTTATTGACGACCTCCGGGGTAACAGGCTGGTTGAAAGTTACAACTGTTAATGCCTGTTCAATCCCAGCCGCCCGAAGTTCTGTTACAGGAGTTTTTTGTGCCCATTGAACATAAGAGGAAAGCTCCTCCTTTGTCTGCAAAGGATACTTAACACCCACATTTAGGGTGGAAGAACCGTCTGCCCCCCAGATGAGAATCGGAAATGGTTCAGTGGAGAGGGTTAAACTATACGGAGCACCAGTTTTCGTTATATCCGAATTATTCTGGGGGCCGTAAGTAAAATAACTGAGTGATTCATGGCTATCATAATAGGCCGTTTGATATGCTCCTCCTGCCCATGCAGAAACAGCTGGAGTTTCATACACGGTACCGCTCCCGGCGGCTCTTCTTAGGAAATAGGTATCAAAGAAGTACATGTTATTGGTTGTTGGAAAACTTTGGTTGACAACTGTTACCTCTCCTTCTTCGTCCCACCCATTGCCATTATCATCATCCCAGTCATAATATGGATTTGGCATATTCGATCCAAAGGCATATCCATCTAATTTATGATGTATATCTGTATGATCATGGGTGTAATAGGCTAAACACCATCCGCAAAATATAAAGAAATGTGTGTTGTTACTGTAATTACGCACGCCGTTCCCATCCGCCTGATTCCATTTCATTTGACTGGCAAATTTTTCGGTTCCTCCACCTACCGAAGAGTTCTCCTGTCCATGCCGATAGGATAGATTTGAGCCTGGAGAATATGATGCACTAAATCCTGGTGTGTACCAACTGGACCACCAAGCCAGGGCAGGGGTGACCGTCAAGAGAACCAGACCCACCGCAATAAAGACAGTGAGCCACTTATTATTTGTGATGTGGACTTTCATTTTGGACTCCTTGTTGGAATTTTTTGAGAGAAATCTGGCAAGCGCGCTTGTCTCATTAGCCGCAATATACCCCAGAGGACGCCGAAACGTTATGATCGTTTATGATTTCTTATGATGAAGATATGATTTGGGGCGGTTAAGCCATTTTATGGCTTGCTTTCTGCATCGTGGAAAAGTAGTTCCCCCGTCACAGCTTGTCGTTCACCAGCGATACAAACTCCATTTACAGCAAATGTTATTTCTCGGATGATTAATGGTTTCCAGACAATTTCTTCGATAATGATTCTTTGGGCCTCGGAAATAAGCTGCTGACGTTGTTCTATACCAGCCGTAGCGCGGGCTTGCTTGATAAGTTCTGCTATGCGATTATCTCCGTAGCCCAGAACATTTCGAGGGCCAGGCCCAAGAAAGATTTCCATCGCTGTGTAATCCCCCCAGGCATAATCGAAGAGCAATAAATCAAAATCTTGTCGTTCCGTAAGAATCTCTGTACGCGGTAGTTCTCGCACGAGTACGTTTCGTAAACCTGCCGCGTTCAACTGCTCCTGCACCATGTCGGCGATTTGTCGGTATGTATTGCTTTCCGGGATTAAGAGCACCACTTCTGCATTGAAGTCAAAGTTGATTTCAGAGAGCAAGGCTTGGCTGCGTTTTAGATCGTAATTGTGCCCAAAAGAGGCGATATTGGGATCGAACCCGATTGTATTGGGTGTCAAAGGGGTTTCTGCAAGTCGAAATCCAGGTTCAAGCAAGGAATATGGATTGATGGCCAGGGCAATCGCTTGACGTGACCGTATGTCTTGCCAACGGGCATATTGGAAGTTAAACCCAATGTAAGTCACCCCGCCCATAGCCTGGTAAAGTCGGAAATTTGGTAAAGCTGTAACAGTAGAAAGGTCTTCGCGGCTTAAACTGAGAATACATCCCATTCCCTCTATTAAATTAGACAACCGGGTACTTTGATCAACTTCAAAAACAAAACGAATTTGTGGAATGTTTGCTGCTTCCCGGTTCATAAAATATTCAGGAGGCCAATGATAGGCATTGTTTCTTACCAGTGTGAGAGAATGATCAGGTTGATATAATTCGGGCGCAAAGCGATAGGGGCCTGTACAGTTTACCCACTCTAAGCTAGATGAGTTTTCTATAGGAATAGAAACAATCGCAGCATAAGGATTGCTCAAGACTAAACGGGGGAACTCAAAATCCGGCTCTGGTAGCGAAAATGTGATACTGCGTCCATCAGGCCGCGCAATCACGGTAACATCTCGCAGCTTGTTAAGCAAAGGAGACACCCCCAAAAGTTTTAAACGTTCAAAACTGGCTTGCACAGTTTGGGCATCCAGGCGAGTCCCATTGTGAAAACTAATTTCTGCGCGCAAGTGAATAGTAAATTGTTTGCCATTGGTTTCATATTCAATGTTATCCTCAGCCAACAACCCATGCAAAACCCCTTCACTATCCTCATAGAAAAGCGGTTCACAAACATGTCGAAAAACATCCTCTGCAATAGGGTGAGAAGTGCGTTGTGGGTCATATTCACCAGGATCATCTCCCCAAATAATTACCAATGGCCTTCCGCCAGTCCCATCGCTTCGCCAGGCTATCCACGTCAAAACAATGAGCACCCAGGCGGATAACAGAACCATCGTTTTTATATTTTTTTTGAGCAGTGGAAAAAACCGCATCGTTTTCACCCCATTTAATCTTCGCGAAAAATATAACCAACGCCATGAACCGTACTCACAAATTGCGGATTGCCAGGATCGGGTTCGACAATCTGGCGCAGATGGAAGATCAAGCGGCGCAAGCGATCTTTTTGGGCGAGCCCCAATCCAAACGGCTCTGCTTTCTCATCGGGCCAAATGATCGCAAAAAGATCTTCGGCAGTTTGGATATTCGCACGATTATCAACAAGATGGCGTAACAGCGTTTCTTCAGGATATCTGAGATGATATTCTTGCCAAGCCGCATCCCTACAAACCCGCACGATTGGGCGAGAACGATGTAACTGTAAGGATGTTCCAAATTTCAGCCAATCCTTCGCCTTTACTGCCTCTATGGGTTCGTCGGGAGGGGGTAAGGGGGATTCAAGGGTTACAAACGCAAAAACTCCCATCGTTTTTCCCTCAGTTTGAACAAGGGGGGTGACGGTTAAGGTATACTCATCTTTGGGCCAGTTTTCCTTACGAATCATTCGTCCTTCGATGAAAGATTCAGTGAGGGCGTCCAAAAAAGTTTCAAAAGGTAATTTTTGTTGCGGAAGAGCCAGGTTTTGCAATACCTGTTCAGCAGCTTTCGTAAGACCAACTACCCCCCTAAGTTGATCATAGAAGAAAATGGGTTGTTCTTCCAACCCCGTAGTAAATTCATTCAATACGTCAGGTAGTTTTGGTCGTCGAAACGCACGCCAAATCAACCATATCAATACAAGCAACCCACTTCCACCAATTAATAACACCTCCCACAAGGGAGCATGCCAGTACACATTTTGCGCCATACCATGCCTCTCAACTTTTCTATCTAAATAAAGGTTGCTCAATTATACCTGAGCAACCTTGGACAACCTAAATTTCCAACACAAGGATCGCCCATGAAACGCCTCCTCCCCCTCCTCATCCTCCTCCTCACCTTTTCTCCTTTTCTCCTCTTCTCCCCC
>JABWBV010000561.1 GCA_013359445.1 Anaerolineales bacterium
CTACAAACCACATTTCGATCTACGGATAATAGAACGTCGAATTGAGGTAATTCCTCACACGGAAGGGGTTGAACTCGAAAAAAAAGGATGAAAGGGGGGATGTTCATCCCCCCTTTCATCCTTTTTTTCGGAGCCCTCTCACAACACTCGTCACAAAACGGGCGTTGTGTGTCCTTATAATGGAAAGGAGCTTAGTATATGGCAAATGAACGTACCTATCCGATTTTACCTTGTAGAGAACTGGACGAAACGATAGCGTTCTATGAAACCCTCGGTTTCAAACGAACCTACCGCCAACTTCGTCCCAATCCGTCTGCTGTCGTGGCGCTGGAAGACATCCACATTCATCTTTTTGGGATGGAGGGGTTTAATCCTGCCGATTCGTATGGGAGTGTCATCATTGTCGTGCCTGACCCCGACTCTCTTTACCATACTTTTGCGACGAGATTGCGCGAAAGGTTTGGCAAACTCCCTGTGACCGGTATCCCGCGCATTTTGCGTCCCCGGAAACGATTTGGCACCGTCCGGGGGTTTACAGTGATTGACCCTGGCGGAAACTGGCTTCGCATATCAAAACTTGGCGATACGGAGGAGGACGCCTCGCTGGAAAAAGCGGAAGGGTTAGCGCAAATCACACTGGTCGCCGCGCGGTTGGGCGATGCGCGTGGCGATGAGGCCCTGGCCCTAAAAACGCTGGAAAACGGATTAACACGCTTTCCAGAGGCCCCCGCGATTGAACGGGTGCAGGCGTATCTCTATCGAGCGGAATTAGCCGTTCGGCTTAATAACCCTGAATTGGCGCACGCCTCGCTAAACTCAGCGATGGGCATTGCGCTAACAACTGAGGAACAGGCTATCGTTGAGGATGAACTGACGCATGTGACCCAGCTTGTCCAGAAACTTTAAGGAGCTCACGTTACGCAAGGTGCGACGCACTTCAGGTAACTTTGAGGAGTGAGACGAAGAGATTGCCGAGGATTTTCTCTAGGGTCAAGTGCGTGTCGCACCTGCGTCGCACCGAGTCCGTGTGTAACATCAGTTAAGGAAGTGACTTGAGGAAGTGACCATGAATCAAACTGATTTTGAAACCTACGTCTCCAATCTGGACAACGTCCAACGCGAAGAAAACTTTGGATACTCGTTCTTTTTCGTCGGGGATGATCATCGCCTGCCCTTTGTCACGTTTGCGAATTCTGATAAAGATTATGACAATGTCTCCCATCTTAATCGGGAAGGCGTGTTCCGCATCAACATCGGTGTCAGTAAAGAGACCTTTAAACGCCTCATCGGTGAGCGTGTCGAACCCATTGACTACTCCGTGCTGAACGTTTTCCTTCCCCACCCTGACTACGCGCCGCAAAACTTCATTTGTATTTTGAACCCTGCCGGAGAAAATATCGAAACCACCCAACACCTGATCGAAGAGGCCCATTCCATCGCCGATGCCCGGTGGCAACGTCTCTCGAAAAGTTCGACTTAAGCCCCTTGTTCGTAGTGAGGCAAGCCAGTGCTGTTTGGGGCGGCACTAACGTGCCTCACTACGAACCTGTGCAAGTTTATTGGAGCGCAGGCAACCGCACCTTAAGCGAAGGCATTCCTGCACGCGGGTCAATCATTCGCTGATCGTACACAAACGCTTCGTTCGGAGTAATTTGCCAACGATTTCCGTGCAACGCATTGAGCGCCGTCGCGATTTCATAAAACGTCCACTTCTCATTCGAATCCAACAAATACCGTCCTGGTGCGCCCTGCGAAAGGCGGAACAGTGCCGCGGCTGTATCAGCAGAAAACGAACACGCGGGATACCACCGCGTGCTCGCCCCAATCGGGCCGCGTTGCGCCTGCGTGTGGAAGAAGTCAATCATGTTATTCGTCCCCGGCGCGTCACCGATCTGCCATCCGATCCGGGCGACGACGGTGTTTGGGTACACCAACACGCGTTCTTCCCCCATCCACTTTTCGTAGCCGTACCCCGCGCGGGCGTCCGGCACCGTGTCCGGGGTGAACGGGCCTTTGGCATCGTCCGTAAACACCATCACCGAACTGGTGAAAACGAATCGCACACCCATTTCCGAAGTCAAACGGGCGAGCGCCCCCGTCCATTCGACGTTGACCGCCCACCCCTCATTTTCCCGTCCCGTCGGTTGGGAAACGGTCGCGAGGTGGAACACAACTTCGGGCGCGGTCTCCATCAGAAAGGCGCGCATTCGTTCCTCGTCATCCATCGAAACATCGCGGCGATTCCAGGGGATCACGGTAATATTTTGAGCTTGTAAATGTCGGGTCAGGGCGGTCCCCAAACCACCCGATGCACCCGTGATGACAACTTTTTGAATCATATTAAAACTGCCTGCTCCAATCCTTCGGCCAGCGTTCGACCACCACCTTCGTCTGGGTGAAGAACTCGACCGCGTGTTTGCCCTGCCCGTGCAGGGTGCCAAAAAAGCTATCCTTCCACCCGCTAAACGGGAAATACGCCATCGGCGCGGCCACCCCGATGTTGATGCCGATGTTCCCCGCGTCGGCGTCGTGGCGGAATTTCCGGGCGGCGGCCCCACTGCTCGTAAACAGGCACGCCATGTTGCCGTATTGCCCGCTGTTGACCAATGCAATCGCGTCTTCGACCGTATCCAAATGCACCATACCCAACACCGGGCCAAAAATCTCCGTCCGCATCATCTCGCCATGCGGATTCAGCCCGCATAACAGCGTGGGATGGACGAAACTCCCGCCCTCGTACCCCCCGACCGTTTTCCCGCGCCCGTCCACAACGACCTCCGCCCCTTCCGCGATCCCTTTCCCGATCAGCCCTTCGATCCGGGTTTTGGCCGCGTGCGTGATCACCGGCCCCATCTGCACCCCGTCATCCAGCCCGAACCCGGTCACCCGATTGTGGGCCGCTTCCGCGAGGGCAGGGATGAAAATCTCATCCGCCTTGCCCACCGTAAAAACGAGCGAGGTCGCCAGACACCGTTGCCCCGCACACCCAAACGCGCTATCCGCGATGATCTTGGTGGTCATGTCCACTTCCGCATCGGGCAGGATAATGGTCGGGTTCTTGGCCCCGCCCTGCGCCTGGACGCGTTTCCCGTGCGCGGACGCGCGGCTGTACACATGCTTGGCAACGGCGGTCGAACCGACAAACGTCACCCCGCGGATGGTGGGATGATCGAGAATCGCATTCACCACGTCCACCCCGCCATGCACCATATTCACCACCCCCGGCGGGAAACCGCATTGCTCGATCAGTTCAAACACCTTCATCATGGTGAGCGGCACCCGTTCGGAGGGTTTGACGATGTACGTATTCCCGCACGCCAGCGCGTAGGGCAGATACCAAAACGGGATCATCCCCGGAAAATTGAACGGTGCAATCGTCGCGACCACGCCCACGGGTTGCCGGATCATAAATTCGTCAATCCCCGCGGCGACATCTTCCAAAATATCGCCCATCATCAGCGTGGGGATGCCGCACGCGACTTCGACGTTTTCGATGGCACGGCGCATTTCCCCGACGGATTCGCTGTAAATTTTGCCGTTTTCGAGAGTGATCGTGCGGGCGAGTTCGTCCAGGTGGGTTTCCATCAACATTTTGAGTTTGAAGAGGGGCTGGATACGGTCGGCGGGGGGGGTGTTGCGCCACGCTGGGTAGGCGGTTGCGGCGGCCCGCGCGGCCTCGTCCACCACGCTGGCGGCGCAGAGGGGCGTTCGAGCCAGGACTTCCTGGGAGGCGGGGTTGATCACGTCTAAATATTCCGTTGCAATATCCTCGCGCCATTGGCCGTTAATGTAATTGAGAACTGTTTTCATGTTGTACCTCTTCGTATGAAATTGTGGGGATTGGGGCTTTTCAGGATTTTACCCGCACTCAAGCAAAATTTGACCGGATCAAGAAATAAAAAATTCCGCATCTCCTTTTTGCCGCATCTAAAATTTTAGTCGCGGAAAAAAGGAGATGCGGAATTCTGTTTTGGGAGAGGGTTTACAGAATTTTCTTCATCATCTCCGCAACGGCTTTGTACACGGGCGATTCATCTCCCATCTGCACGAGCGGAACCCCGCTGAATTCGGTCTCTTCCATCTCCTCGCTGGCGGGGATGGTGCCCAATAGGGGCAGACCGATTTCGGCAACGAATCCTTTTACGGGATCAGGCAATGCGCCATTGAGACGGTTGATGACGAGATAGGTGTTTTCGATGCGAATATCCATCTCTTTGCGGAACCCGGCGATGCGTTCGGCGGCGACTAACCCGCGCCGCGAGGGGTCACTGACCACGATCAGGTGTTGCACGTCCCGCGTGGTGCGGCGGCTCAGGTGTTCCATCCCGGCCTCGTTATCAATGACCACGTATCGGTAGTTTTTGCTGATCGAATCCACCACCTCGCGCAGGTTGTGATTCACCGCACAGTAACACCCCGGCCCTTCGGAACGTCCCATCGCAATCAAATCGAACTGTTCGCCTTCAGAGAGGGAACTGCGGATTTGCAAATCTAAATAGTCACGTTTGGACATCCCCCCTTCGAGCGCCCCCATTGCCGCGCCGCCCTGAAGCAGGGCCTCTTTGACCTGTCCGAGCATATCTTCCCGGATGTCCCCCACCGTC
>JABWBV010000562.1 GCA_013359445.1 Anaerolineales bacterium
GTCCCGATGACGCTGGCGGACATGATCCCGGTCCCGGACCTGGGGCCGAAGAAGATCAAACTCTTCTGGCAGACGCTGGGGATCACCACCCTCGCGGGGTTGCAGGAGGCCGCGCGGGCGGGGCAGTTACGCGCCTTGCCGGGGATGGGGGAGAAGTCCGAGGCGAAGATCCTCGCGGGGATCGAATCCCTCTCCCGCCGGACGGGGCGCACGCCACTCGAAAAGGCGTGGCCGTTCGCGGAGGAGCAGTTGGCGTTGTTGCGGGGGGTGAAGGGGGTGGTGGCCGCGGAGGTGGCGGGGAGCTTGCGGCGGATGCGGGAGACGTTGGGGGATGTGGATATTTTGGTCGCGGCGACCCTGCCGGAACTGGTCATGGCGGCGTTCACCACGCAGGGGGCGGTGGCCCGCGTGTTGGGCGGGGGGCCGATCAAGTCGTCGGTGGAATTTACCAATGGGATGCGGGCACAGGTGTGGGTGCATCCGCCCGAAAAATTTGGCACAGCCTTGCAGTATGCGACCGGCTCGAAGGATCATAATGTGCGTATGCGGGAACTTGCGCTCAAACAGGGGCTGTCACTTTCGGAGCACGCGCTGACGCCGGTGGATGGGGGGGCGGAAATCCTGTGCGCCACGGAAGAGGAAGTGTATGCGCGGTTAGGGATTCCGTGGGTGGCCCCCGAACTGCGGGAGGACCGGGGCGAGATGGCGGCGGCGCTGGCAGGGACATTGCCCCGGCTGGTGACGGTGAATGATCTGCACGCGGATTTGCACATGCACTCGACGTGGTCGGACGGGAAGGCGACGATTTTGGAGATGGCGCAGGCGGCGCGGGCGCGGGGGCTTCGGGTGATTGCCATTACCGATCATTCGCACAGCCTGGGTATTGTGCAAGGGATGAAGCCGGAAGATCTTGCGGCGCGGCAGATGGAGATCGACGCGGCGCAGGCGGAGATGGGTGATTCGCTCCGCATTTTGAGCGGGGTGGAGGTGGAGATTAAGGCGGATGGGACGTTGGATTATCCCGATGAGGTGCTGGCGGGGTTGGATGTGGTGATTGCGTCCCTGCATGTGAGCCTGCGCCAACCGCGGGAACAGATCACCGAACGCTTGCTGAACGCGATCCGCAACCCGCACGTGGACATTATCGGTCATCCGACCGGGCGGCAAATCCCGGATCGCGATCCCGCCGACCTGGACATGGACGCGGTGCTGGCCGCGGCGAAGGAATCGGGCGTGGCGCTGGAGATCAATGCGAATCCGCGGCGTCTGGATTTGAATGATGTGTATGCGCGGCGGGCGAAGGAGTTGGGGATTCCGTTGACGATCAATACGGACGCGCACGCGCCGGATCAGTTGGCGTTGTTGCATTTTGGGGTGGCGGTGGCGCGCCGGGCGTGGGTGGAGGCGGGGGAGGTGGTGAATGCGTGGGATTCTGAAAAATTATTGGGCTGGTTGAAAGCGAGGTAGACAGGTATACAAAGGACACAGGTACACAAGGTATAATTTGGTTAGGAGAAGTCGCATGAATACAACAACTATCACGATACAAAAAGCCCAAAAACAGTTTTCCCGCCTTCTTGAACTTGCATTACAAGGGAACGAAGTGGTGATTACAAAAGATGATGTTCCTTTTGTTCGCTTAGTGCCTGTCCAGCCCCAACCCCGTGTTGGGAACTTGCACAAAGGCGCGATGCAAATGAAGACCGATTTCAATGAGCCATTGCCTGATGAGTTTTGGTTGGGGTCTGCATGAGGCTTTTACTGGATACACAAATCTTCATCTGGTGGGATAGTGACTTAAATAGGTTGCCTTCTCACATATTGGCTTTGATCCAAAACCCGGAAAACACGCTTGTTTTGAGCGTTGCCAGCGTATGGGAAATACAAATTAAAGCCCAATTGGGGAAACTTGACTTAAATCGCCCATTAACAGAAATTGTTCAAGAACAAGAACGTACCAATCGCCTCGAATTAATGCCGGTTCAGGCCTCCCATATTTATGCTTTGGATCAATTACCTTTTCATCATAAAGACCCCTTTGATCGTCTGTTGATGGCACAAGCCTTGATGGAGGAGATGCCCATTTTGACGGTTGATTCCGTTTTTACGCTTTATCCCGTACAGGTGATTGGTTCGTAAAATGGACTACGCGCACACGCCAGGGCACTTGGATTGGTTGTATTTTGGGGTGGCGACGGCGCGGCGGGCGTGGGTGGAGGCGGGGGAGGTGGTGAATGCGTGGGAGGGGGAGCGGTTGGTGGGGTGGTTGGAAAGAGATGACAGAAGTTAACCCAAAGATGTGAAGTTATGTCCAAAGAGGAAAGCCTCAATAACCTATTTAATGCCCATGTCAAAGACCTTAAGGAGGTTTTTACAGAGTGGGATGAAGTATTCATTTGCCCCATTTGCATGAATGGGTTTCTGCGAGACGCAATAAAGGAAAAAACTGTAACAGATGGTCACGTTTGGCCCAAGTCTATCCGAAAATTGAGTGAAAAAGCCGGAAATATGCACGTTCTACTATGTGCAAACTGCAATCACACTGCTGGTGGGCGCGGCGATGCACAAATGCAGATCCAAGAAAAGATGAGGAAAGGCAAGAAAACCGGGAAACTGTACGGAGTGAGAAAAGTTCAACTTCATAGAAGCCAAGACGCCATTCCTATTAATTTGAATGTAGATGTCACTTACCATGCTGAAGACAAATCTATTACTATCACAGGGAGATTGGATAGGAATGAGAAATGGTTTGATAGTAGCCCAGAAGACCAGGCAAGGTTTAAGGAAACATATGAGAGGAAGGAAAATGTTGAAATAGTCATTCACCCACCCCGAAATTACAAACCTGAGTTAGATCCAGCCGGATGGATAACTTCCGCGTATCTTATGGGCTTTTATAGTCTTGGTTATCGCTTTATACTTGATTCGAATTTAGACCCAGTACGGGAATATATCCTGAACTCATTCGACAAAACAATCAAGGGACCCCCAGCGCAACTGAATCTAGATGACTTTGGCTATTGGGACCAACAGCTAGAACGCTCTGCCGATCCTGAGTTGTTGTTTATGCTCCCTCTGGAGATGGGGAAGCGTGTTTATTTGCAAGTAAATTGTTTGAGTTATGTAATAAGGCTACCATTCCGGTACCGCCCCTCTGTTCTCGTGCCTATCCTATACCGAGATATACCTGACTTTGTGGCGAGGCTACCAGCAATGATTGAGCGTAAAATGAACATACCCTTTCCGATAACATCCAATAAATTGGAAGGTCAACGATCCTGGTACGATGATTTGTTAGGTGCGCCAAACATCAGGTTTGAACGCCAATGAGGGGAAACTTCAAGCGGATTTTGCATTCTATCTTGTAAGTTAAACAGATGACGGGAGTTTTTGCGGATACGGTGATACATTTTGACTAGACCTGGCAGGTTTCATAAGACCTCTTTGCAGTGAGACCCACCCATTTGCAAAGCACCTTTATCTTTACGATCTCGTTGGAAACCAGGTCGAATGAAACGGCTGAAACCCGGTTTTTGCCCGATGAACCCTGGTACGAAAAAGCGGACGAAACTTGTCCAGCTTAAACGCCTAATCGAAGCAAGTAAAACCGGGTTTCTGCCCCCCTCTGCAACGGTATCCCTGCAAATAGCGAAACTGAATCGGTGGGCAAGAAACCGGGTTTTCCCTGGCAAAGCGTGGTATAAGCAAAAAATGAGTCTGTTGGCACCAATGATGTCGTTTAGGCTCGCAAAAACCCGGTTTCAACGTTGCAAATAAGGACTTTCCATGCGTAAAACGCCCCTCGTCCCAGGCCACTACTACCACCTCTACAACCGCGGCGTAGATCGCGGCAAAATCTTCTTTCAACGCAAAAATTGGATGTTCTTTCTCGAACGCTTTCGCCTATATTGCCTCCCCACCTATGCCAGCGTGATCGCCTACTGCCTGATGCCGACGCATTACCACTTTCTGATCCTGATCCACACGGTAGGATTTGGAGAAAAAGTCATGCAACCCTTTGGCATCTCCTACACCAAAGCGCTCAACACCCAACAAAAACGAGTCGGCCCCTTATTTCAAGGCCCTTTTCAAGCCGTCCTTGTAGATAGCGATGCTTACCTTCTTCAGCTCACCCGCTACATTCACCTCAACCCTGTGTCCGCAGGACATGTAGCCCGCCCCGAAGAATGGGAATTTTCAAGCTACCGGGATTATGTCGGGATGCGTGCAGGCACTTTGCCCCAAGCCGACGCCATCCTCGGCATGTTCCCTGATCGCGCGGAGTACCGCGCCTTCGTCGAAGCCCAAACCCGCGACTACTCCCCCATCTCGCATCTGTTGTTCGATTGAGAAATTGAAACCCGGTTTTCCCCCAAAGTTCCAACGATGTGCCCTCTCGCCTGTATGCAAAACTTCTCAAAAACCACCCATCTCCTGATCCTCTTCCTCCTCCTCTCCGCCCTCGCAGGGTGCACCGCGCCGCCCTCCTCCCCGCCACCCCCCACTTCATCCCCCTCCCCTCAACCAACTACCCAACCAACCAACGAACCAACCTCCCTCCCCACCCTCCCCTCCCCCACCGACCTCCCCGCCCCCCGCTACC
>JABWBV010000563.1 GCA_013359445.1 Anaerolineales bacterium
GGCTGAATGGCTGCGGTGGCTCCAGCTTCCGCCGCGGCGATCAGCCCGTCCGGGAAGGGAAAGAAGGCGTCGCTGCACACCACGCTGCCTCGCAGGGATAACCCCGCCTGGCCCGCTTTCCACACCGCGATGCGGCTGGCGTCCACCCGGCTCATCTGGCCCGCGCCGATTCCCAGGGTTCGTCCCTCCGCCACGTAGACGATCGCGTTGGATTTGACGTGCTTGACGATTCGCCAGCCGAAAAGCATCGCGCGGAGCTCCGCTTCCGAGGGGGCTCGCTGGGTCACGATGCGGAGATCGGCCGCCTGGGTGGAGCGCAGATCGCGGTCCTGCAGGAGGAACGAGTTAGCGCCCACGCTGCGGATCTCGAAGGAGAAAGGAGTCAGAGGATTCCTGCGCAATACCAGCAGGCGCAGATTCTTCTTCTTCTGGAGAATCTGCAGGGCTTCCGGGCTGAATTCGGGAGCGACGATGACCTCGCTGAAAAGGTCGCTGATGGCCTCGGCACAGGGGCCGTCCAGGCGCTTATTGACGGCGATGATCCCACCAAACGGCGCCTGTTTGTCCGTGGCCAGAGCCTTATCCCAGGCCTCTCGCAGACTTTGGCCTTGCCCAACCCCGCACGGGTTCATGTGTTTGAGAATGGCCGCGGTGGGAGGATCGTTTTCAAACTCGCCGATCAAATGGGCCGCGGCGGTGAGATCGAGAATGTTGTTGTAGGAGAGCTCTTTGCCGTGAAGCTGGCGGTAAAACTCGTCAAAATCACCGTAGAGCGCAGCGCGCTGGTGCGGGTTTTCCCCGTAGCGCAGCGGCTGAACCTGGGAGGCGGTCACTTGCAGGCTAGGCGGAAGCCGGGAGGAGTCGGCGCCTGTTTTCTCTTTGGCCGCGTCCGCCAGCGTGAAAGCGCCTTTCAGATACTGGGCGATCGCCGCGTCGTAAGCGGCGGTGCGCGCGAAGACCTTGGCCGCCAGCTGTTGCCGGAAGTCGAGCGTGGTCTGGCCGTTGGCCTGGATCTGCCGCGCCACCTCCGGGTAGTCCGCCGGATCGACCACAACCGTGACGCTCTGGTGGTTCTTGGCGGCGCTGCGCAGCATCGCCGGCCCGCCGATGTCGATGTTCTCGATGACCTCGTCGAAGCCCGCGCCGCGCGCCAGCGTTTCGCGAAACGGGTAGAGGTTGCCGACGAGCAGGTCGATGGGAGCGATATCGTGGGCGAGCAGCGCGGCCTGGTGCTCCGGGTTGCCGCGCATGGCGAGCAGCCCGCCATGCACCTTGGGGTGCAGCGTCTTCACGCGGCCGTCCATCATTTCCGGAAAGCCGGTGACGGCGGAGACGTCCTCCACCTTGAGCCCGGCGCCGGCGATCGCCGTCTTGGTGCCGCCGGTTGAAACGAGCGCGGCGCCCAGTTCCGAGAGCGCCCTGGCGTGCTCGATCAGGCCGGTCTTGTCGGACACCGAAATGAGCGCGCGCTTGATGGGAAGGATGTCGGTCATGGCGTGGTCTCTACTCTCCCTCTCCCCTTGAGGGGAGGGGGCAGGGGGCGGGGTGAAGCTCCGCACTCTCAGAATTTGCTTTCAGCGCGAACGATCGCCCGTCGCGCATCGCCCCGCCCCCTTACCCCCTCCCCTCGCGGGGAGGGGGAGCGCGTTGCGCCGCACCCGCGCCAGCCGCGTTTTGCCGCCGAGGGGCGCGCCGTGAGTCTGCGCGAGCGCCTTGTCGAATACATCCGCGAGAACGGCCCGATGACCGTCGCGGATTACATGGCCGCGTGCCTCTACGATCCGCAGGACGGCTATTACGCGACGCGCCCCGCCATCGGCGGCGCCGACGCGGATTTCATCACCGCGCCGGAAGCGAGCCAGATGTTCGGCGAACTGATCGGGCTCTGGTGCGCGCATGAATGGGATCAGCTGGGCAAGCCGGCGTTCAGCCTGATCGAACTCGGCCCCGGACGCGGCGTGCTGATGCAGGACGTCCTGCGCGCCACCCGCCGCATCGAGGGCTTTCACGACTCCTCAAGCGTCGTGTTCATCGAGATGAGCGCGCCGCTGCGCGAGGAGCAGGGCCAGCGCGTGCCGGACGCGGAATGGGCGCTGCGCCTGGAGGACGCCCCGCCCGGCCCCTCGCTGATCGTCGGCAACGAATTCCT
The DNA here is from genome assembly GCA_013359445.1 of Anaerolineales bacterium. Classification (GTDB taxonomy): domain Bacteria; phylum Chloroflexota; class Anaerolineae; order Anaerolineales; family JABWBV01; genus JABWBV01. The sequence continues at coordinate 2,150 of JABWBV010000563.1, forward strand.
CGATTGCCTGCCGATCCGCCAGTTCGTCAGGGGCGAAGACGGCTGGCATGAAAAGCTTGTCGGCGTCGCCGAGGATGGAAGGCTCACCTTCGGCGTAGACATCAGGATCAAGCGGAGCGGGGTCTAAGACTTTAAATTGGATGGCGTCTACCGTTGTGCCAGCCGGGATACCAAAATCGGAAAGGTCTAGCGCCACTCCCCATACCGTGGTTGGGTCGTTACAGACGGCATCGGTTTCTTGAAATTCTGCTGGGGGAATCGGTATAAAATCGGTAAACACACCTCCCTCAGGCCGTGCGGCGAATTCATAGGAAGTTTCTTCAAAATGACATTCGAAGAAAACAATATCCCCACCAAAATTGTTGATTGGCTTGAGATCGGTAAAGTCAAGTTGAAACCAATTGGACGGTGTGTCACTGTCCGTGCCCACATTTACCAGAAATGTGTCTGGTGAATACCCTGTCAGAGCAATATCGAGACATGCTTCGAAATTGGCCGGGGTAATGATTTCACAATCCACAGACCCACCCACTGTAATGATATTTGTACCCGACAAGTCTGTCGCGTCATCCGCAAACGCGTTATCCTCAAATATCCACGGCCCAATTGTGATAGTATCGGTTTCCGCTTTGGGATAGGAAACCAATTGAAAGATTAAGGTTGAAAACAGCACACACATCACCAAAAAGTGGGGGAATTTTTTCTTGATCTTCATTTCATTTTCCTTGTATTTGCAATGAATTCTTGAAGGTTTGAAGAAAATTATAACATCAAAAACATGGTACAAATGACCGATGCGGTTCATTAATGAACAAATGTTATAATGAACCTGGATATTAAGATACCCTAATGTTTTTTTTACTTAGACAGGAAGATAAGTTATGTTGCAAGCTATAAAAAACCGTTTCGCGAATTCAAAAGGCCAGGGAATGGTTGAATTTGCCCTAATCCTGCCGCTTTTACTTCTCCTCGTATGGGGCGTCATTGAAAGTGGTCGTTATTTGTTTATCTGGATTTCGGTTACGAATGCTAGCCGAGAAGCGGCGCGATATGGCTCGTCTGTTGGCCCAGGGGAGTTTGATCCGAATGTGCCGCGCTATATTGACTGTACAGGGATTCGGAATACGGCTCAACGTGTTGGCACGATTGCGGGCGTAATTCCAGATGCTACCGGTGTCGTCATTGAATACGATGGCGGTGGTGGAAGCTCCACACTCCCTACGCCTACTCCCTACGGGGATTGTCCTGTCACCGAAGCTCAGGTTACCCTGGGAGACCGGATTGTTGTGGAAGTGCAGGTGCCATATGCGCCGTTAGTGCCCTTGGTTCCGTTTGCGCCTTCGGATGTCGGCTCCATTACTGCGCGCACGATCATTAAAGACGTGCAAATTGCAACCGCAGTCCCTGCCCATACCCCAACCGAAACCCCCACGATTACCCCCACCCCCACGATTACCCCCACGCCTACCAATACCTCTACCCCCACCATTACACCTACGGCAGATTGTTCCAATTTGATCCCTGGCGACTTTTATGTGACGAGCAGTGCAGGTCTTCAGTTTGAAATCACCAATAACAATTCCGCCGCTGTGAACCTCACGTTTTCCGACCTGATCTGGACGGATTTTTATCACCCAAATCAGGTAATCGACGAATTCCGCTTCAATGGTACGCGTTACTATTCTGGAGACGATTTTGACTCCCCAACAGGCGTAAATTCTTCTGCCAGTCCTCCTGTTTTCACTGGTTTATCCTCTGGTAACTGGACCTCCGATACCGATGGCTTCGGGAACATTTATGGGCAAACCCATTACATTGGCCCATTCACGGTAAATCTGGTCTTTAATGGATCTTGCCAGGTTGGCTCAACCATTCCGTTGGTGCTTTCTTCCATCTTTAAGCCGAATGATGGACAGGTTATCAATAACATTAACCAAACAGCCTTTGAAGCGCGTTCCAACGATACGGATGATGGTTCTTCAAACGGAGCCGGAATTGACCGGATGCACATCGTTCTCATTGCGCCAGACGGAAGCACCCTTGTGAACAAGAACGACTCATCGGCTCCTTATTGTGTTTGGCTAAATCAAAATCCGTGTCCCAAAATGACGGATGCACAATGGAACTCGTTTGCCAATGGTGTGTACACGTTGATCGCCTGGGGGCGCTCCGCGGAAAGTCAATCCTGGTCTGCCCCGGCTCAGGTACAGTTCGAATTGCAACGTACCCTCCCAACCCCAACCCCGACCCGGACCAATACCCCAACCCCGACCCGGACGAATACCCCCACCAAAACGTTAACCCCTACAAAGACAAGCACGGTCTGCCCCATTGAATTTTGTACGGCAACGCCTACCCCAACAAAAACCAAGACACCTACCCCGACCAAGACGGTTACACCCACTTCGACCTTTACCGCCACCCCAACCATCACCGCCACCCCC
>JABWBV010000564.1 GCA_013359445.1 Anaerolineales bacterium
CAATTGGCGCACTATCTGGAATATACCTATCCCGACCACCCCCCCGTCGAAGTGCTGGCCTTCCATTACGGGCACAGCGAAAACACGGCCAAACAGCGCGAATATTTCCGAAAAGCGGGGGACGCGGCTCAGAGAAATTACGCGAATACCGCCGCTCTGGATTTTTACAGCAAACTCTTGCCCCTTCTTGAAGATGCACAAGAGCAAGCACAAGTCCGCTGGCAAAAAGGGCAAGTATTAAATTTGCTCGGCAGATGGGATGAGGCCGAAGAAGATTTCCGCGCAGTTCTGGGCTTGAGCGAAGACAACCTCGCTTTACGCGCAGATGCCCAGTTCGCAATGGGCAATTTAACCCGCCAGCGTAGTGATTTCCAGGTCGCTCTTACCTGGTTAGCCGAAGCAAAAGCAAACCGTACTGCACTTGCCGATACCTCTGGATTGATGCACGTGATTCTCGAAACTGGCGCAACCTTTTTAAACATGCACCTGGCCCGCGAAAAAGGCGCGGCCGAATCGGCCCAGGTGTTGTTAGAAGAAGGCCTGGCTTTGGCTCGCCAACAGGACGATAAGCCGAGTATGGCTTATGCCCTAAACCACCTGGGAAGTTTGGCTGGCATGAAGGGAGATTACGCCACGGTTGAGGTGTTGTATCAAGAGAGTATGGCGATCCGGCGTGAATTGGGCGATAAAAAAGGCCTTGCTGTCATGCTTGGAAATCTGGGAAATATCGCCAAGAAGCAAGGGGATTTTTTGAAGGCGCGCGGGTTATATTTAGAGTGTTCAAGATTGTTCCGCGAAGTGGGCGAGAAGCGGAGTATTGCAATGGTCCTCATCAATTTGGGGCTATTGACCTTCGAGCAGGGAGATTATGCTCATGCCCAAGCACTGTGTGAGGAGAGTTTGACACTCTTTCGTGAAATGGGCGACAAACAAACGATTGCTTTTGCCCTGATGGGGTTGGGTGATGTGTTGGCAATTCAAGGGAATTATGCGGCGGCGCGTGTGGCATTTGAAGAAAGTCTTGGGTTAGGCGCGAATTTTTCGTATTACCCGCTCGGGAGGGTGGTTCTGGCACAAGGGGAGTACGCGTTGGCGCAGACAAATTTTGAGAAAAGTTTGGAATTTTCCCGAGGAACAAATGCAAAAAAAAGCATAGTGCTTTCTCTGATTGGCTTAGGTCATTTGGCGCTTGTCCAGAACAATGCAACCGCCGCGCGGGAATGGTTTGAAGAGGCGTTAGCTTTGAACAAAGAAAACGAATCGAAGGCGAACCTCGCCGCCACTTTGCTTGGATTAGGCCTGTTGGCATTGGCAGAGAAAAACGGGGAAGCCTACCCACACATGCTGGAGAGTCTGCGGCTGTATCAGGAAACAGAATCTCGGCCACAACAAACTTCCAGCCTTCTGGGTGTGGCGGGCGTGGTATTTCAAAGAGGGGATGCACGCCGCGCCGCGCAACTATTAGGCGCAGTTGAGACCGCCCTCAAAGCGCTCACTATCGTCATCGAACCTGAGATGTTTCACTTCCACGCACAACTCATGGAGAAAGTTCGTACGGGCTTGGGCGAGTCCGCATTTCAGGCCGCGTGGAATGAGGGGAGTCAGTGGTCGCTAGAAGAAGCGGTGCGCTTCGCATTAGCGGAAGAAACAAAATAAACTATTTCCAAAGGAATCCCATGCCCTGGATCAACCAAATCCCCCTCGAAAAAGCTACCGGCCTGCTCAAAACCGAGTTCAACAAAGCCCTCGAACGCGCGGGCCGAGTGTGGCACATCGTCCACATCATGTCCCTCAACCCGCGCATCCTGCGGGACAGCATCCGGTTTTACAGCACCGCCATGATGGGCGAATCGCCCCTCTCCCGCGTCCAACGGGAAATGCTGGCGGTCGTCGTCTCGTTTGAAAATCACTGCTTTTACTGAACGCAGTCGCACGCGCACGACCTCCGTGCTGAGGTCGGATACCTGATGGATGATGAACAAGCCAACGCCTACGTCCACGCCCTCGCGCGGGACTGGCACACCGCCCCACTTTCCGAGGTGGACCGTGCCCTGTGCCTCTTCGCCGCCAAACTGACCCTCACCCCCGCCGAAATGTCCCCCGCCGACCTGGACGCCCTCCGCGCGGTGGGCCTGGATGACACCGCCATCCACGACGCCACGCAGGTGATCGCCTACTTCAACTACATCAACCGGGTCGCCGATGCCCTCGGCGTAGAACCGGAAGATTTCATCCAACCCTGGGGCCAATAACCCCCATTCAGTCTAACAAATGCCTGCCCTCCACCCCTACCTCCCCCAAGACCGTCTTCGTGCCCTCGCGCGCGGGGAAACCCTGCCCAATCGCACCACCGGCGCGGCCCTCTTCGCCGACATCTCCGGGTTCACCCCCCTGACCGAAAAACTCACCCGCGAACTTGGCCCCCGGCGCGGCATCGAAGCCCTCACCCACCAGATCAACGCCGTGTACGAGCACCTGATCGCCGAAGTCGAGCGCTACGGGGGCAGTGTGCTCGGCTTTGCCGGAGATGCGATCACATGTTGGTTTGATGATATGACGGAAGACGGGGGACCGAGGACGGGACAGAATGTTTCATCTGTCCCCCATCCTCGGTCCTCGGTTTTGGCAGTCACTTCCGCCTTTGCCATGCAAGCGGCGATGAAGGAATTCCCTACCCTGGGGCTAAAAATCGCTGTCACCACTGGCCCAGCTCAACGCTTGGCGCTCGGAAACCCCGAAGACCAATACTGGGACACCCTGATGGGGCACACCATCTCCCGCCTCGCCACCGCCGAACACCTCGCCAACCGGGGTGACATCGTGGTGGACGAACCCACCTACCAGGCCCTTGCCGATCACGCCCAAGTGGGAGAATGGCGCACGGAAGAGGACGAACGTTTTGCCGTCTTAGCGGCGTTCAACTCAACTATCTCCCCTGTACCCTTCCTGACCCCTGACCCCCTTCCTCCTGACACCCTCTGCCCCTGGATCAACCCCGCCGTCTTTGCCCGCGAACAAGCGGGGCAGGGCGTTTTTCTCACCGAACTGCGTCCCGCCACACCCCTTTTCCTACGATTTTCAGGCATTGACTTTGAGACCGAACCCGCGGCGGAACAACTCGATACCTTTCTGCGCCAGGTACAAGCGGTCTTGCAGCGTTACGAAGCCACCCTGATCCAACTGACGATTGGGGATAAAGGCAGTTATCTGTATGCCGCCTTTGGTGCGCCCGTGGCCCATGAAGATGACTCCCGTCGCGCGGTCAAAGCCGCCCTGGAATTGCGCCAGGTGGCCCAAACCCTCCCCTTTCTGGAACCGGTACAGATCGGGCTTACGCGGGGCACCATGCGTACCGGAGCATACGGCGGCCCCACGCGCCGCACCTACGGCGTGCTGGGCGATGAAGTCAACCTCGCCGCCCGGCTAATGACCCTCGCCGCCCCCGGGCAAATCCTGGTCAGCGAACGGGTGCAAAAAGCCACCGCCCACACCTTCACCTTTGAAACCCTCCCCCCGGTGCGCGTCAAAGGCAAAACGGATCTTCTACCAATCTTTGCTGTCCTCCGCGCCCACGCCCCGCACGCGCTCCGCCTGCAAGAACCCACCTATGCCCTGCCGATGGTAGGTCGCACCACCGAATTACAAACCATCGCCGAAAAACTGGATCAGACCCTTCAGGGTCGCGGCCAGTTCATCGAAATTCTTGCCGAAGCGGGTATGGGCAAATCCCGCCTGGTTGCGGAAGCTATCCGCCTGGCCCGCGAAAAAGGCTTTGTCGGTTACGGTGGCGCGGCACAAGCGGATGGAATTCAGACTCCGTATCTGGCATGGAAAGCGGTTTGGACCGCGTTCTTTGCAGTGGATGTCACCGCCTCCCTCCCCACACAAATACAGGCACTAGAAGACGAACTGCACACGCGCGCCCCGGAACGTCTCGAGACCCTCCCGTTGTTAGGCCCCTTGCTCAATCTCGACCTCCCCGACAACGCTTTCACCCTCGCTCTCGAACCCAAATATCGGCAAAGTGCCTTGCGCGCCCTGCTCGAAGACTGTTTGCGTACCGCCGCGCAGGAAACCCCCGTGCTGATCGTGTTGGAAGACCTGCACTGGCTCGACGCCCTCTCGCTGACCCTCCTCGAAGAATTGGCCCGAGCCTTGCGGGACAGCCGGGTGTGTTTTGTCCTGGCTACTCGCCCCCTCCCCCAGGCGCAAACGCCTCCGTATTACGCCCTGCCCAACTTCACCCAACTGGAACTGACCGAACTGACCCCCGCGGAAGCCACGCAAGCACTCCACGCCAAACTCGCGCAGTTGTACCCCGCGCGGGACGAGCAACTCCCCGCGGCCTGGGTGGCACGGCTCCACGTGCGGGCACAGGGCAATCCCTTTTACCTGGAAGAATTGCTCAACTACCTGCACGCGCGGGGGCTGGACCCCTTCGACCCCGCCACTTTGGACAAAGTCGAACTCCCCGACAGTGTGCACACCCTCATCCTCAGCCGCATTGATCAACTGACCGAAGCGGAAAAAACCACCCTCCGCGTGGCGAGCAGCATCGGGCGTCTCTTCCGTGCCGCCTGGCTGACC
>JABWBV010000565.1 GCA_013359445.1 Anaerolineales bacterium
CGGCTGAAGATTCTCTATTGGGACCGGGACGGTTTCGCGCTGTGGTACAAGCGGCTGGAGGAGGGCGTGTTCCGTTTCGCGGCGCCCTCGGACAACGCGCGGGAATTCTCACCGCCTGGGGCGAGGAGGGATTACTGACCCCCATCGACCATCTTCCCCGCGCGGGGCTACAAGTCGCGCAAAGTACCATCTTTGAAAACCGCCCCACACCCGCGGGCCGCGTACAAACCCTTCACCATCACGCCCCCACCCTCACCCCAGACTTGCTACCCCTCTCCTGGCGGGAAACCCCCCTCGTCCACTTTGGCCCCATCGTACACGAAATCGATCCCGCCCTTTTAGACGCCTTCCCCAACGCCTTCATCGGCCTCACCCCCCAAGGGTGGCTCCGGCAATGGGACAAAAACGGACACATCACCGCACGCCCCTGGGCCGCCCCTGAAATTCTCACCAAAGCCCATGCCATCGTCCTCAGCATAGAAGATGTAAGCGATGAACAACAAATTCGCGAAATGGCCGCCATGTGCCCGATCCTGATCGCGACCGAAGGCCCACGCGGGGCACAACTATTCATCCAAGGCCACCCCACTCACATCCCCACCGTCCCCACCCCCGAAGTAGACGCCACCGGCGCAGGCGACATCTTCGCCGCCACCTTCTTCATCCACCTCCACCTCACCGGCGATCCTTTCGCCGCCGCCCACTACGCCACCTATTTAGCCTCCCGCTCCGTCACCCGCCGTGGTCTCCTGGGCATCCCCACCTCATCAGAAATCCAATCCTACCTCCCTACCCACCCGGTCGCGCGATAATCTCTATGGCAAACATCTACACCCTGGTAAACCAAAAAGGCGGCGTGGGCAAAACCACCACCGCCATCAATCTGGGCGCATACCTGGCCTATTTTGGTCAACGCGTTCTGCTCATCGACCTCGACCCGCAAGCCAACGCCACCTCCTGTTTGGGCATCGACCGAAAAACGGTCAAAACCGGCACTTACGAAGCCCTGCTAGGGCAAGCCCAAGCAGGCAGTAGCATCCTACACAATCCCAGACTTCGCCTCTCCATCCTCCCCTCCTCACAGGCACTGGCTGGGGCAGAAATTGAACTCGTCAACGAAATGGCCCGGGAAACCCGGCTTCGCACCGCCCTGTCTGCGGTCACCACCCGATACGACTACATTCTGATCGACTGCCCCCCTTCACTCGGCTTGCTAACCGTTAACGGCCTCGTCGCCGCCCAAAACGGGGTCATTATCCCCGTCCAATGCGAATATCTCGCGCTGGAGGGCATCGGCCACCTGAACAACACCATACAACGCGTGCGCGCCCACCTGTTCCCCGAATTAAAAATTCGCGGATTGGTGATGACCATGTACGATGCCCGCACCCGTCTCTCGCTGGATGTCGTCGATGAAGTGCGCCGCTACTTCCCCAATCAGGTCTTCAACGCCTTGATTCCCCGTAGCATCCGCCTGGCCGAGGCCCCCTCGCACGGCCAACCCATCTCAATGTATGCCCCCACCACCACCGGCGCTGAAGCTTATAAAGCCCTGGCCCGCGAACTTCTGGAAGGGGATGGCATCAAAATTCCAGCTGTTGAGGCTGTGTGAGGTAATCCATGCCCCCTAAAAAACCCGGACTTGGCAAGGGGCTGGAAGCCCTCATCCCCGTTGGCGAAACAGGCGAAAAAGCCCTCCCCGTCAGTGGAGTCTCTGAAATTCTCATTGACGACATCACGCCCAACCCACGCCAGCCTCGTACTCATTTTGATTTTGAAGAACTCGAAGAACTCGCCGCGTCCATCCGCGAACACGGCATCATCCAACCCCTCATTCTTACCCACGGCGACCTGCCGGGCACCTACACCCTGATCGCAGGCGAACGCCGTTGGCAAGCCGCCAAACAAGCCGGGCTGGATCGTGTCCCCGCCATCATCCGCGAAGCCACAGAGCAAGAGCGGCTCGAACTCGCCCTGATCGAAAACATTCAACGCACAGACCTCAGCCCCCTCGAATCTGCTGAAGCCTACCGCCACCTGGCCGATGACTTCGGTCTCTCGCAGGACGCCATTGCCCAGCGTGTGGGCAAAAGCCGGGTAGCCGTTTCCAACACCATGCGCCTGCTCAAACTCCCCGAAAAGGTACGCCAAACCCTCGCGGAGGGGCGCATCACCGAAGGCCACGCGCGCGCCCTGTTAGGTCTCTCCACCCATCAGGCCCAAGTTGCCGCCCTGCACACCGTACTCAAAAACAACCTCACCGTCCGCCAAACGGAAGAACTGGTCCGCAAACTAACCGGGCAAAAACCCGACCGTGCCGCCAAACCAGCCCTCCCCGCAGAGATCAAAGAACTTGAAGAACAACTCCGCGCCCAACTTGGCACCCGCGTCTCCCTCAATCACAAACGCAAAGGCGGCACCCTGGTTATTCATTATTATTCGGATGAAGAATTAAACGCCCTGGCCGAAAAACTGCTAGGCGAGTCCTGATTCCCTGGAGTTTGGCCTATGCTCATCCTCACCAACGCCCAAATTTATACCCTGGACCCGCACCAACCCACAGCCCACGCCCTCGCGCTGGACTACGGGCACATTCTCGCCGTCGGGACAGAAGACTTCATCCGCGCCGAGTTTGGCGCAAAAAGCAAAACCCTCAACCTGCAAGGCCGCACCGTCATCCCCGGGCTCACCGATGCCCATCTGCACTTCAAACACTACGCCCTCGGTTTGCAAAAAGTGGACTGCGAAACGCGCACCCTCGCCGAATGCCTGAACCGGGTCGCCGAACGGATTCAGCATACCCCGCGCGGGGAGTGGGTGTTGGGGCACGGATGGAATCAAAACGAATGGCCGGATTCCCCCTCTGCAAGCGGAGGGGTAGACGGATTCCCGTCCGCGTCTCTGCTCGACCAAATCGCCCCCGACCATCCCGTTTACCTCACTGCCAAATCCCTCCACGCGGCGTGGGCAAACACTGCCGCCCTACGCCTCGCAGGCATCACCGCCGAAACCCCTGACCCCGAAGGGGGGCACATTCAACACGATGCTCAGGGGAACCCCACCGGCATTCTGCTAGAAGGAGCCATGAGTCTGGTCCCCCGCACTATCCCTCAGCCCGGACAGGAACACATCCTGCAAGCGATGCAAACCGCCCAACAAACGCTCTGGCGCATGGGGCTGACCGGGGTCCACGATTTTGATCGGCGGGATAGCTTTTCGGCCCTGCAAACCTTGCATGGGCGGGGTGAGTTGGGTCTGCGCGTGATCAAAACTATTCCGGTCGAAGACCTCGCCCACGCCATTGGGGTAGGTTTACGTTCCGGGTTTGGGGATGACTTTTTGCGAATTGGAAACGTGAAGGCCTTTGCCGACGGGGCGCTTGGTCCGCACACCGCCGCGATGTTCGAACCCTATGAGGATGCCCCGGAAAACAAAGGAATGCTCCTGCTTGATGCGGAGGCCATTACGGAATTTGGTCAGCAGGCGGTAGAAAACGGGCTGGGGCTGACGATCCACGCGATTGGGGACCGGGCCAACCATGAGGTGTTGAACGCTTATGAGGGGTTACGCGACCACGAACGGGCACACAACCTGCCCCACCCCCGTCACCGGATCGAGCACGTGCAAATTCTGCACCCCGACGATTTTCCCCGCCTCGCGGAATTGGGGGTGATTGCCTCGATGCAACCGATCCACGCGACTTCGGACATGATCGCGGCGGATCGCTTTTGGGGGGCGCGCGCCCAGTACGGGTATGCGTGGCGGGAGTTGCTGTATTTGAGCACACGACTCGCGTTCGGGTCGGATGCCCCGGTCGATTCGCCGAATCCGTTTTGGGGATTGCACGCGGCCATTACCCGTTGCCGCGCGGATGGTTCGCCTAGCCCGGAGGGGTGGTATCCCGACCAACGGCTTACCCGTTTGGAAGCGTTGCAAGGGTACACGACCGGGGCGGCTTACGCGGCGGGGATGGAAAACCGGCTGGGGCAGTTATCCCCCGGGTATCTCGCCGATTTGTTGGTGTTGGAAACCGATCCGTTTACATGTGCCCCAGAGGCGGTGCGTGAGATTTTGCCCGTTGGGGTAATGGTGGGTGGGGAATGGAAAATCGCGCTGGAGGGGTAAGGGGTACGGTTTTGGCCTGGGGGGTGGGGGGGGTGATTTTTGTTGCATTGGTGTGGGGGTTGGCGACTTTTTTTAAGGTGCGTTTGTTAGATTTTGAACATTATCTTGAGGCGGCGAAGTTGATCGGGCAGGGGCAAAACCCTTATGGAGTGGTCGAATTTTTTGCTCCGCCCTGGTTTGCATGGGGGATGTGGCCTTTTTTGGTTCTGCCTGAAAAATATGCGGTTGCGGTGTGGGTTCTGTTAAACCTGGGGGCGGTTAGCGCGGCGACTTTTTTGGCTATCGAATGGGTGCAAGTGAGTCGCCCACGGATGCGGTTATTCTTGGTGGGTCTGACGCCTATTTTCTTGCCTGGGGCCTTGTTTAGTTATATTACCGGGCAGGGGTCGCCTTTGGTGAATCTGGCGCTGTTGGGGGCGGCCTGGGGGGTGGCAAACGGGGGCACAACC
>JABWBV010000566.1 GCA_013359445.1 Anaerolineales bacterium
ATTGCCTGTGCTCAAAAATCTGCATCTGACCATTGGGCCGGAGTTGATCTTGGGCCTGTTGGTGCCGCCCCTGGTTTTTGAGGCCGCGTTTCACCTCAAACTGGATGACCTGCGCCAGAACTGGAAAACGATCACGATTTTAGCTATCCCTGGGGTGGGGCTTACCACGTTCATTGTCGGGTGGATGGTCGCCTCGTCTACGGGGCTGGCTTTTCCTTCGGCGCTGTTGTTTGGTGCCCTGGTTTCGGCCACTGATCCGGTGGCGGTTATTGCCTTGTTCCGCACGATGGGGGTGCCCAAAAAGTTGGAAGTCATTTTGGAAGGGGAGAGTTTGTTTAATGATGGGACGGCGATTGGCTTGTTTAATATTGTTTTGGCGGTGGTGTTGAGTGGGACGGTGCTGAATGGTCCCACGATGATCGCCGAATTTGCGATTGTGTCTGGGGGGGGGATTCTGATCGGGGTGATGTTGGGGCTGTTGGTTTCACTGTTGATTAGCCGTATCACTCTGCCTCTCATTGAGGCGACGTTGACCACGGTGCTGGCCTATGGGGCGTACTCCCTGGCGGAGATGATCGGCGTCAGTGGGGTTTTGGCTGTGGTGGCCGCGGGGTTGGTGGGGGGGAATTTTGGGCGTCAGCGCATGGCGCCTACGACGTTGTTGGTGGTCTACAATTTGTGGGAATTTGCCGCGTTTATCGCGAACTCTTTTGTCTTTCTGGTCATTGGGTTGGAAGTGCAATTTTCCATTTTGGCGAGCAACTTGCCCGCGATTTTTTGGGCGTGTTTGGCCGTGTTTCTGGCGCGCTTGGTCGTGGTCTTTGGCCTGACCTGGGTGGAAAAAACGCCCTGGAGTTGGCGGAGGGTGTTGGCGTGGGGGGGCCTGCGCGGGGCTATTTCCCTGGCTTTGGTTTTGAGTTTGCCGAGCATGGTGGCGGGGCGGGAGCAGATTCAGAGTATGACGTTTGGGGTGGTATTGTTCACTCTGCTGGTGCAAGGCATCACCATGCGCCGCCTAGTCGAACACGAAAAACTGCCCAAACAGCGTTCCGAACAACAGGATGAATACGAACGGCGGCACGCGCGTCTTGTGGCCGCCCGCACCGCGTATGAACATCTGGACAAAATGAATAAGCAAGGTCAGCTTTCGGAATACACCTGGAGTACGATTGCCCCCCTCTTGCGTCAAAACCTCCTGACGATGACCAATGCCCTAGCCCGTTTGTTGCACCATGCCCCGGATGTGCATAGCGAAGAGTTGGACACCGCCTGGCGCGAAAAACTCCGGGCGGAGCGAAACGCCTACAATACCTTATTCAGTGATGGGGTAATTTCAGAGGACATGTTTATTCAACTGGTTGCCGACGTGGACAGCCGGTTATCGCGCCCCAGTTCGGGCTGGACAGAACTGGCGCGTCTGCAAAATATTCACCTTACCCAAGCCAGTTTTTTGATTATTGCCATTGTTCAAGAAAAAGATGCGGAAAATGCGGAAGAATCCCTTACCAGCCTGGGTTTCCCGACCACTCGTATGGTGAGTAGGGGCGGGTTTCTGAAAACGCAAAATGCCACGTTGTTGATCAATGTAGGTGAAAAACAGGTGGAGATGGCCCTGAGTGCGTTGGAAACCATCTGTGTCCACCGCGTGGAATACCCTGGAGCGGGTGGCGTGGGCGGCGCGCCTTTTTTGCCCTGGTTGGCACAAACCCAGGTGACGGTGGGCGGGGCTACGTTATTTTTCTTTGAACTAGATTATTACGAGGATTTCTAAAATGAAAATGATCGTTGCTATTCTCCCCGATACGGATAACGACACGGTGTCGAACGTTTTATTAAAACAAGGATTTCGGGTCACGACCATTGCATCTACAGGGGGGTTTATGAGCAGTGGTGCGAGCACTTTAATGATTGGGGTCCAGGATGATCAGGTGGATATGGTGATGCAGATCGTGAAAGATCACTGTGCGCCATCTTTGGAACCGGGCTTAAAACGGGGTTCGTTGTTTGTGCTCAATGTAGCGCGCTTTGAGCAGTTGTGATCCTTACTTTTTTGGGGGGAAATCCTCATGCCACAGATTAGCCCAAAAAAAGGGTGAACGGGAAATGTCCATTCCTCGTTCACCCTTTTTTCAGGGTTTTCTCGGTGAAGCTGACCAATGATGCTTATATTTGGGCTTGCCGGTACCGGCGGTTGAAATAAATCAGCGGATCGATCTCCGCCCCCTCTGTGGGGGTGATCTTCGTCGCCACAACTTCCGCAATCAAAATCACATGATTTCCAGCCGGAAGCGTTTGGAGAACCTTACAATCAAAAAAAGCCAGGCCCCCCTTAATGAAAGGTGCGCCGGTCGCGAGCGAAAACACTTCCCGCCCGACAAACCGGTTTCCCAAATCGGTATTGGGATTGGCGAAACAGTTTGAAACTTCCTGTTGCGTGGCCCCTAAAACCGTCACGCCAAACGCTCCCGTTTTTTCGACCAATTGATGGGTGCGTGTTCCCATTTCCAACGAAACCAAAACCAGCGGCGGGTCCAACGACACCGAAGTAAACGAGCTAACGGTCATTCCATGTAAAATGCCTTCGTGCTGGACCCCCACCACGGTCACACCGGTGGCCCAGGCACGCATGGCAATACGAAGTTCATCAGGCGAAACAGTCATGCAGTGGCTCCAAAGGGGTAAAATGTAAAGCGATGATACTTTTCCGCCCTTCAACCGTCAAGCTGATCGAAAGGATAGATTCAGCATCACTGCTCCCCCCTCTCATGTCACTCTGGCCCTTCCGCACGCTGGGGTTCCCCGCGAATCCCCCCCTCGTTTTTTTACACGGCTTTTTGGGTCGTGGCACGGACTGGTTGCGTATCGCTGAACAATTTTCGGGGGAATATTTTTGTCTCCTGCCTGATCTCCCCGGCCACGGCGAAAACCTCCCCGTCACACCTGGTGCATCACCGCCCTTAAGTTTCGACACCCTGAATGCCGATCTCCTGTGCCTCCTCGACGCCCTTGCCCTCCCCAAAATTCATCTCGTGGGCTATTCGATGGGCGGACGGGTGGCGTTGTCGTTTGCTTTGCACCACCCCGCACGGGTGGTAAGTTTGACGTTGGAGAGCGCCAGCCCAGGGCTTACCGATCCCCGCGAGCGCGGCATCCGCGCGGGGGAGGATGATCGCCGGGCGGACGCGATCCTGTCCGAAGGGGTGGAAGCTTTCGTCGAAAAATGGTACACCCTGCCGTTGTTCCGTTCGCTGGAAAACCATCCCCTGGCCCGCGCGGAGATCATCGCCCGGCGCAAAGCCAACGACCCCGCGGGGGTGGCGCAAGCAGTCCGCGCCCTCAGCCCGGGCCGCCAACCCGCCGCCTGGGATCAGCTCCCCCGTTTGGACATGCCCGTTTCCGTGGTGGTGGGCGCGCTGGACGAAAAATATGTCGCCATCGGTCAGCAAATGGCCGCGCTTCTTCCCGAGGCCCGCTTGCACATTGTCCCGAAGGCTGGGCATACCGTTCACCTGGAACAACCCGAACCGTTTATTTCGATATTGCAGGACTTTTTCTCATTGGTACAATAAAATAATAGCACTCTCAACCCCCATTTTTTTTGCAGGAGACACACATGACGAACATTCTCGTACAAGGCCAAATGAACACGTCCGCCGAAAAACTCTGGGCGCGGCTCCAACAGTTTGATTTGACCCATTTTGCCGGGTTTGCCCACACGGTCGAAGGCCAGGGCGTGGGCGCGACACGAAAATTCGATATGGGAAAAGGCGAAATTGCCGAGCAGATCGAAACCTTTGACCCGGAAAATTTTACGCTGACGTACACCGTTTTGTATGGCCCCCTGCCCGTGCAGGATTACCACGCCACCATCCGCGTCCTCCCCGTCGATGCGACTTCCTGCACCCTGGAATGGTCCGCTGGCTTTACACCGAAAGATGCCACAGAGGAAGAGGCAAAAGCGGCGATGGAAGGGACGTTTAAAATGAACATCAAAGCGTTGAATAAAGTTATAAGTCAGTAAGGCGCTCGGTTTTTTAAGGTTTGTGCCCGGTATAAATGGGCAAACCTGGGGCTGAATGTGGGCGTTCGTATCTCAATCCGTACAAAAATTATCCTGCCCTATTTATTGTTAGCCATTGTGGTGGTTTTGGGGGGGCTTTATATTGCCTCAAGGGTGCTTTCTGATTCGATTGAGGAACGTTTTGTTAACCAGTTGGTGGAAGCGGGGAAACTGACTTCCAAATGGATGATTCAGGAAGAAAACCGTCTGCTCGATTCTTTGCGCCGGATGACGCTTGGGACGGGGGTGGCGGAGCAGGTCGCAGTGGGGGACCCCGATGCCCTCCGGGAGTTGATCTATCCGGTGGCGGTCAACGATGGGGTGGAGGCGGTCGAAGTGTTGGACGTTGAAGGGTATTCGATTTTGTCGATGCGGCAAATTGTGGGGGGCGAATTGGAGGAATTTTTCTACCGTACATCTAAAAGCTAAAAGTTGACCAGTCATAGGGTAGACTGTGGTTTGCCAAAACCAACAACAGGAGAACCCCATGACTGATCGA
>JABWBV010000040.1 GCA_013359445.1 Anaerolineales bacterium
TGTGGGGTCATTGCTGTCGCACGCGTGGGGGTTGGTGTTGAGTGTGGGGTTTGTGGTCGCGTGGTGGGGGGCGGTGGGGAGTGAAGGAGAAGAGGAGCAGGTGAGATGGATCGCGGCGGTGACGGCGGGGGCGGCGTTGGGGATGCTGGCGGTGACGCGGCCTTTTTCGGCGATTGGGGTGGCGATTCCGTTTGGGGTGCATGGGGTGGTGTTGCTGATCAGGGGGACGAGGGAGGTGCGGGGGAGGGTGTTGTTGGTCGGTTTGTTGGTTGGTTTGGTGGGGTTGTTGGTGCCGCTTTGGCAGGCGGTGGCAACGGGTGATCCGGCTTTGAATCCGTACACGTTGTGGTGGCCGTATGATCAGGTGGGGTTTGGGCCGGGGCATGGGGTCACGGAGCAGGGACACACCTTGCGCCAGGGGTGGATCAATACGAGGTTTGCGTTGCGCGTGGGGTACAGTGATTTGTTTGGGTGGCCGATGCTTTCGTGGCTTTTTTTGCCGTTTGGGGTGTGGGCGACACGACGAAATGGGAAGATGTTGCTGACTGGCTCGGTCGTATTGAGTTTGTTCGTGCTTTATCTGGCGTATTGGATTGGGGCGTGGCTGTTTGGGCCGCGGTATCAGTTTGAGGGGTTGTATAGTTTGACGTTGTTGAGCGCGGCAGGGATGGCGTGGTTGGCGGGGTGGTGGATGCCCGCGTCAGGGCACACGTTGGATGAAAACGGCGACCCCGCGGAAACCGGGGTGAAAGGATGGAGGCAGGGCGTAACCCGCATCCTTCGACTTCGCAAAGCCTCCGCTCAGGAGGCTGACAACTGGCGGAAGGGACGTGCGTTGGGGATCACCGCGCTGATCACGGTGTTGATTGCTGGGAATTTGATTTTTTATTTACCCGCCCGGCTGAACGGTATGTTTGCCTTGTACGGGATTTCGGCGGCGCGGATGGAACCGTTTTTGACGCCAGAAGTACAGCAGTTAGCGCCCGCAGTGATCATTGTGCATGGGGATATTTGGATGGATTACGGGAATTTTTTGGATTTGGAAGACCCGTTTTTGACGACGCCGTTTATTTTTACGTTTGGGGACAAAAGTACGTTAAAAGAAACGCTCCGGGCGACGTACCCGGAGCGGGGGATTTATCATTATTACCCGGACAGTGAGCCATATAAGTTTTTTACGGACCGCGTGCCAGAGTTGACGCCGTAAGCGGGATTGGGTGGTTACCGGATCACCAACGGCATATAGACCCAGAAAACTGTTTCCGCCGCGCCGATGTCGCACACGGCACTGCCATCCAGATTGCCATCTTGAGGGCGTGCAAGACCGGTCTGATCTGTAGCAGGGCATTGGGCGTTGTCCCCTGCATCAATGGCGGGACTGCCGGGACGGAGGGGGTAGACCAGTTGACCGCTATCGTTGAGTGGCCCTAACAGCGGATCCTGCCCGATCAGATTGCCGTTGACACCTGGAACGAGTCCGCAGTTGTTAATGTCGCTCTCGATCAGGTTGTTTTGTGCGGTCACGGCGAAACTCATATCCACACAATCGCTTCCGCCCGCGCTGTTGGCGAGGATGGTGTTGATGAGGGTGAGGGTCATCAAGTTGTAAATCCCGCCTCCGCCCAGAACCGCTGAGTTTTCGGAGAAGGTGCTATTGGTGATGGTAGCCTGGTTGGCGTTGTAGATGCCACCGCCAAAACTGTTCGCCTGACAATAGCTGAAGGTGCTGTTTGTGACTGTCAGGGTAGCAAAGTTGGCAATACATCCCCCACCATCGGTGTTCCCGTTCGCGTGGTCCCCTGAAAAGGTCGTGCGCGTGACCGTAAGCGTGCCGTTGGCGTTGTAAATGCCTCCGCCACGTTCGAAAGCGGCGTCGTTATTAAAATAACTATCGGCGATGAGGGCGGTGTTGTCGTTGTAAATGGCCGCCCCATTATTCGCGATGCTATCGTAGAAGGCGGTTCCCATCGTGGTTAAGTTCCCAAAATTGAGAATCCCACCGCCTAACGCCACCGCTGTGTTGGAAAAGAACGATACCTGGGTGGTCACCAACGTGCTGGCATTGTCAATCGCCCCCCCACTTACCTCGGCAAAGTTTTGGGAGAAATAGGTTCGGGTAAGATTGGCGGTTCCTTCGGTGTAGATCGCGCCACCATAATCGGCGCGGTTCTGTTGGAAATTGACGTTGAGGGTATTGAGCGTGCCCTGGTTGAACACCCCGCCCCCAATCAGCAACCCAAAAAGGAGCGTGTCGGCTTTTCCATCCCGAATGGTCAGGTTTTTGAGCGTGACGTTGGCCCCACTATCAATGACCAGAACACGCACATCGCCCGTTTCATCGTTGTTCGTGTCGCCGCTGAGGATGATATCGTCCCCACCGTCCAGGGTGACGGTTCCCGCACCGGCGGTGAGGTTGGGCAGGGTGGCAGTGAGGTGGATCGTTCCCGCACCGCTGAAGGTGATGGTATCGTCCGCGGGGCTGGCGAGGCCGCAGTCGTTGGTGGCGGTGTTGTTGGCAACGAGGAGGGCTTCGCGCAGGGTGCAGAAGCCATCGCCGTTGGTGGTGTTATCGGCCAGGGTGTTGACGGTGAGGGAGGCGGCAGAGGCTGGGGGAAGGGAGAGATTTAGAAGCAGGAGCAGGCAGAAAGCTAGGAGGAGAATCTTGAGGGGGATCGGAAAACGAGGCGAGAGTGCATGTGAATGGGGAAGTGCGTGATGGGTGAACATGGTTCCTTTTCCTATTTGAAATTTTGGGGAATTAAAAAAGGGAAAGCGGGGGTTGTCTATCCCTCCGCCTTCCTTTTTTTTCGAAACTTCCTTCTCCAGCCTGAATGGTACAGCTAAAACTCACTGGTCATAATAAACAGCGGGCGCATCTCGAAGCTTTTGTATGAGGGGCGCAGGCGGTCGGTGCTGTAATGCTCGGCAACGTTGACGATCTTTTTGGTGCTGGTGACGACTTCGATGGGCAGGTTATCGTACCGACCATTGCGGAGGACGACGAGCCGCCCGTGGATGCCGCGCATGATCAGGTCAAACGCGAGGTTACCGTAAGCCATGGGGACGATGGAGTCGATGGCGTCGGGACTGCCGGAACGCACGAGATAGCCCAGTTTTTGGTTGATGACGTTGACGGCCCGCCCATTGTTGAATTTAGCGGAGCGGTCTTTGAGTTCTGCAGAGACGAGGTCGCCAATGCCGCCGAGTTTTTTGTGCCCATAGGCGTCAGTGGTGGCGCTTTCAAAGACCATTTCGCCACCCTGGTACATGGCCCCTTCGGAGATGAGGACGATGGAGTACTTGCTGGGGTTTTGCTGGCGATCCTGGCACATGAGTTCGGTGAGGTGATCCATGTCGAATTTGTATTCGGGGATCACGCACCGGTGCGCCGCCCCCGCCATTGTGGGGAGCATGGCAGTGAAGCCCGCATACCGCCCAAACACTTCGAGGACGAGGAACCGTTCGTGCGACCCCGCGGACGTGCGGAGAGCATTGGTCATTTCGATGGTGCGGGTGACGCAGGTGCTGAACCCGATGCAGTAATCCGTCCCCGGCACATCGTTGTCCATCGTTTTGGGGATCGCCACCACTTTCATCCCTTCCTGGTACAGGCGCACGCCGTAACTGAGGGTGTCGTCGCCCCCGATGGGGATGAGGGTGTCAATGCCGAGGAATTCGAGATTTTTGAGAACTTCCGGGGTCATGTCGGTGACCGGGTCTTTGTAGGTTTCTTTGAAGTGGTCGGGCATGTCCGCTTGTTTGACTTTGCTGGGGTTGGTGCGGGAGGAGTGGAGAAAGGTGCCGCCCGTGCGCCCCGCCCGGTTGACGATTTCGGGGGTCAACTCCTGGCAGTATTCGCTATTGTCCACCTTGGGGTCACGAATGATATTAAGCGGCCCGGCCCACCCGCGGCGCAGACCGACGACTTTATAGCCTTCTCGCAGGGCGCGGATCGTCACCGCGCGGATCGCGGGATTCAGTCCGGGGACATCCCCCCCGCCGGTGAGGATGCCGAGGACACCTTTGATTTTGTTAAGTTTTGCCATGAGAGTTTCTCCTAGTTTTTTATAAGGTAGAGGTTCGCCCGAAAAAAAGGATGGGTGGGGGATATGTCCTCCACCCATCCTTTTTTTTCGGAAGCTCTTTTCTAAGTCGGTTGCTTCATCAGAGGGGAATGATATGGTTAGAAGGGTTTTACTGAGGGGTCAAATTTCCTGTTTTGTCCGGGGCAATTGTACCCGGAAAAATTGCGGGGGGTTCGCACCCCCACAGCGACACAAACAAGGTAAAATTTCCGGCACAACATAAACGAACAGGGTGTCAACCAGTATGCACAGGCTCATCACGCTTCACATGCTGGAATTGTCTGTTGTACCCTTCATTTTCTACAATTCAACCTCATGCCCCTCCTCCCCGCCGCAATTGCGTTCCTTGTCGGAGTTGTCCTCGCTTCATACCTGCCCCTTCCTGCCGTTGGCTGGCTCACCGCCTCCCTCACCGCGCTGATCCTCGCCGCCCTACTCCATCTTCTCATCCGTCTCAAACGCGCCCCCGCCCCACTGCTCCCCCTCTCCTTTTCTCCTTTTCTCCCCCGCACCTTCTCCCTCCTGCTCCTGATCACCGCCCTCACCGTCGGCGCGGCCCGCTATCAATCCACCCGCCCGCTCCTGTCCGATCCCGCCTTCCTCGCCCACTACAACGACACCGGGCTAAACGTCACGATCACCGGCCTGCTCATCCAACCGCCCGACGCCCGCGACACCTACACCAACCTCCGCATCCAAGCCGAAACCATCCGCCTCGAAACCGGCCTCGACGCGATCCCCGTCACTGGCCTCCTCCTCGCCCGCGTGGACCCCGGCCCCGATTTTCACTACGGCGACCGTCTCACCCTCTCCGGCCAACTCCAAACCCCGCCCGAAACCGAAACCTTCTCCTACCGCGACTACCTCGCCCGCTCCGGCGTGTATTCCTTCCTCCCCTTCGCGGACGCATCCCTCCTCCAACCCGAACAGGGCCACCCCATCATGGGCGCGATCTTCGCCCTCAAAACGAAAGCGCACGAAACCCTCCGCCACCTCTACCCCGACCCCGAAGCCGCCCTCCTCGCGGGCATCCTCCTCGGCATCGAAAGCGGCATCCCCGCCGACCTGGATCAAGCCTTCCGCGACACCGGCACCGCCCACATCATCGCCATCTCCGGGTTCAACATCAGCATCATCGCCGCCCTGTTCACATCCCTGTTCAGTCACCTCTTCGGCAAAAAGCTCGGCGCACTCCTTGCCATCCTCGGCATCGCCTTTTACACCCTCCTCGTCGGAGCCGATGCCGCCGTCGTCCGCGCCGCGCTTATGGGCAGTCTCGCCATCTTCGCCCGGCAGATGAAACAAGAATCCGGGGACAACTTTGCCGCGGTCGGGACGCTCGCCGTCACTGCCGCCGCGATGGTCTTCGCGAATCCCCTCCTCCCGTGGGACGCAGGCTTCCAACTCTCTTTCGCCGCCACCCTGGGCCTCGTACTCTTTGCCGACAAACTCAACGCCGCCTTCGCCCGTTTCATCAGCCGTTACCTCCCCCTTTCCACCGTCGAAAAAATCACCCCCCTCGTGGGTGATCTCGTCCTCCTCACCTTCGCCGCCCAAATCACGACCCTGCCCCTCATTCTTTACCACTTCCAACGGCTCTCCCTCACCGCCTTCCTCGCCAACCCGCTCATCCTCCCCGTCCAACCGCTCGTCATGATCCTCGGCGGCCTCACCGTCCTCGTCGGGATGATCTTCCTCCCGCTCGGCCAACTGCTCGCCCCCTTCGCCTGGGTTTTCGTCACCTACACCATTCGGATGGTCGAACTCCTCGCGAAAATCCCCGGCGGGGTGATCGCCACCGGACAGCTCTCCCTCCCCACAATCATCACCTTTTACGGAATGCTTGCGCTCCTGGTTTACGCGGGGAACCGCCAACGATCCTGGCTACCCGTCCTTAACCGTACCGCCACCCTCGCCGTCCTACTTGTCCTCACCACCCTGACCTGGCACGCCGCCCTCACCACCCCTGACGGTCTCTTACACCTCACCCTGCTCGACACCGGCATGGGCGACGCCCTCCTGCTCGAAACCCCCACCGGACGCCGCCTGCTCATCAACGGCGGCACCTCCCCCATCCGCCTGTCCGACAACCTGGGACGCCGTCTCCCCTTCGGCGGCACGCTCGACACCCTCCTCGTCACCGCCCCCGACGCAAACCACCTCGCCGCCCTGCCCGATGTCGTCGAACGGTTTGTCCCCGCCAACGTGCTATGGGCCGGCCCAACCAACGGGAACAGCTCTGCCCGCTTCCTTCAACGCACCCTGATCGGGCTGGGAACCCCCATCATCCCCGCCGAACCCGGTCAAACGCTCGACCTGGGCAATGGCGCGACCCTGCGCGTCCTCACCGTCGGTAAACGGGGCGCGGTCATCCTGTTGGAGTGGGACAACTTCCGCGCCCTGCTCCCCTCCGGGCTGGATTTCGACGCGATGGACAGCTTGCAAACCGGACGAGCCCTCGGCCCGGTCAACGTCCTCCTCCTCGCCGAAAGCGGCCTCCCCGCCCTCACCCCACCCGCCTGGATCACAAACCTGAACCCCAACCTGATCCTCCTCAGCGCCGACCCCGGCAACCGCGAGGGCCTCCCCTCCCCCGAAACATTGGACGTGGTGGAAGGCTACAACCTCCTGCGAACGGATTTGAACGGATGGATCGAGGTAACAACGGACGGGGAGCGGATGTGGGTGGAGGTGGAAAATAGTTTGGTAAAATGAACGGATTCCTTTCAAAAGTATCAAATCTTACACATTGGAGAAACCATGAGACCATTTCTTGAACTCTTTGCACGGCGAGGAATTGTTTTTCTTGCGCTTTTGTTGACTGTTGGCCCTATCGTTGCCTTAGACCTAGACCCACGCCTAGGGATGTTGCTTGCAGGTGTCGTCTTTGGTCTCAGTGGTGTGGGACAATTTCTCGTGGCCGACAAACAAATTTCCGGGCGCGGGTTGCAAAAAGGGCTGGGCATTTTCCTCATGCTCTTTGGCTTATTTACGATTGTTGTGATGGTCATTATGTTTGTCCGAGGCGAACAATTATCCACCTCACCCCCCGCATAATGCATGGACCAAGCCCGTAACTGCTCAGAGGTATTGGGATACTCTTGTGCTAAGCTTGAGTACCATAGCATTTACGAACTTTGAATTCTTCGCCCCCCCTGGCATTAGGTGGCGTAAACATCCCATTGCCGCAAGCCCAAGTATTCAATCCATAAGACCTGCTGATGCTGAGTCATCCCATGTCGCGAACAGAAAAATTCCTATCTTCCACCCTCCCCGCCTCCTTCTATTGGTTCAACGAACCCACCCGCTTCCAAACTGGGAACGGCCTCGAAATCTCCACCGACGAAAAGACTGACTTCTGGCAACGGACACACTACGGCTTCCGGCGGGATGATGGACATTGCCTGTTCACCCGTCAGACCCGGGACTTCACCCTGACCACCCACGTCGAATTCCGCCCGCAGACGCAGTACGATCAGTGCGGGTTGATGGTACGCGTGGACGCCGAAAACTGGATCAAAGTCTCCACCGAGTACGAAGACGAACATCACAGCCGCCGTGGTTCGGTCGTGACCAACCTGGGGTACTCCGATTGGGCGACGCAGGACATTCCGTCTACGCACCGAGAGATGGGATACCGGATCAGTCGGAATGGGAACGATTTTCTGCTCGAAAGTTCATACGACGGGCAAACGTGGCAACAGTTACGGATCACCCACCTGCACAACGCGGAGGAAACGTTGGAGATCGGGGTGTATGCGTGCAGTCCAATTGGGAAGGATTTTTGGTGTCGCTTCAAAACGTTGGAGATATGTGAAAACAAATGGGGGCACTAAACTATGAATCAGGTGGATAAACTTGACCGCACAAAACTGAATGAATTCTCCGCAAAACTTTTGGAATATTTTATCGAGGGGTTTCCCAAAGAAACTATATACCTAATTGATAACTACAAAGATGGTTGGGTAATTACGTGGCTTCGTCCAGCAGGAAAAAACGAAAACTGGTGGCATGTTTGGCTTTCCTTTGAGGCAGAAAGTTTGATTGTTCATTGGGGAGGTGACCATCAGGACTTTTTTCCTTTTTGGGAGGGATTTCCTCAAGATGAAGTTCAATCCTGTCTTAATATTCTGAAGAATATTTTTGACGAAAGGCTGGTTTCAGTTGACTTTTACGATAATCGCCAAAAATATCCAAATGTGGGAGGTACTTGGTGTCCACCGGAAAAGATAGACACATTCCGCAATAAACAGGGCATTTCATCTTACGAAGTGAAGTCGTGGCGAGGTACCTATGATCGCATGATTGAGCTTTAGCGAATAACTGTTCTTTGCTTGACGCACTTCCACGCGGGACTATAATCCTTAATACGGGAGAGGGAAGGGACTTAATATCAACAGGATTTTACCTATGAGCACCACCTCTTATCAAGAATACGGATATTTTTTTGCTCCCCATGAACCGGGGCAAACGCACACGCGCACCAGTTTGCATGGACACCCGCGTCTGGAAGTCCACCTGAAAAACCAGCCTTCATTTGAACATTTCGACCCCGAACAAATCGAGTTAACCGCCAAAATCCCGTCGGGGACCGCCGTGCCGTACCTGGAAGAGATGGTTTTGTTCCACCCCTGGTCGGGCGTGAACGCGTTCGAGTTCGGGTGTGGGCATATCTTCCTCTTTGACCGCAAGGGGAAAAAGATAGACGCGTTCACCTTTGGCGGCAGGGCGCACCTGCATGAGACGCGGGAAATGACCGCGGTCGTGTTTGAATCGCCCGCCCCGATCTTTGAAGTGTCCCCAGTCAATCCCGTTGTGGATTTGTTCGTGGACGAGGTGGAGATTCTGCTCGCGATGCGCCGCGCCGAATGGCTCAAGCACACCGCCCACACGCACGAGTACGAAGAACGCCTGGCCCTGGTCGAGCCGCTAGATTTGTATGTGGCCTGTTTGCAAGCGATCGAAGTCCGGCTGGGACACGGCCCCACGGACGAGTTAGAAATACGCCTGCGAAGCGCCATCCGCGGGGAGTTGCACGAGTTGAAAGAAGCAGGGCTGTGGTTGGGGGAACAGAAGGATTTGGCCGAGGTCATCTAGGCTGGGGTATCCACATATCCAAATATTCGGGGTTTTGCAAAATCTCTCCGCAAACCATTATAATATTCCCATTCCCCCTGAAAACCATCCGAATAGGAGCCTCATCCATGCGCGAAACCGATTTTCTTCATCAGTTTCTCTCTCTTCTCAACGCCAATGTACTGGACATGAATCTGGAAGACAAGACCAACCTCATTCATGCGATCACCCACGCCGCCCAACAATCCCCGGATAATCACCTCCCTACCTGCCACATCATCCCGTTTGTGACCGGGCGCCGCCCTATTGACGAGGCCGCGCACCCCGGCCTGGGGTCCAGCGACAACACCAGCATGATCTGCACCTTCCCCGACCCGGAGACCAACAAAACCTACATCCTGTTTGAACTGCCGGGAATCGAGCAATACAGCGCGGAAGAATGTGAATCCCTCGCCCTGGATGTCACGCTCTCCTTCGCGGGGACGGATAACACGCAGGAGGTGCGCCCCATTCCGGGGTGGGAGCACCGCCCGCTTCAGCCGATGATCTTCGAGAAAGGGGCGGGGGGCAAACCCGTGTTGCGCACGATTGCGCTCCGCGAAGTGGGGGAACACAACCTCGTCCTGCCGTTGTCCCCCGAACGGGACCTGCTCCCCCTCGCGTGGGCGTGGGAGGGGTTAGATGCCCCGATCCGGGACGCGGCGACCGACGGGGCGGACCCGTTCACGTTTGGGCACATGTTCACCCAAATTTTGCACGTCGCCATTCGCCTGACCCATCACGGCGTGCCCGTGGCAACGTCCCAGGCAACGGTGGATGTGTGCGATACGCGGCGGTTTGGCTCGCTCTACCAGCGCATTGTCGAACGCCTGCTCATCCCCGATGCCGCGCGGCAGGGGCAAAAGGCCGGGGTGCAAAACCTGGATGTCTCCTTCCACCCCTGGTTTCCGGTGCTCAAAATCGGCTCGGACAAAGCCGCCCTGTACACGGACGCGCTCGTGGAAGACATCGTTCACAAAAAACGCCACCTGACCGACCCGCAATGGCTGATGCGCGTGGGGCTGTACCTGGAATTTCTCACCTGCATCGGGGTGTTCGAGGCGGTAAAGGACGACGTGGGCGATTTACTGACCCCGGCGGAGCGCGCGGTGTACGAGGCGCACCCCTTTTTCGCGGAAATCCGCGCCCGGCTGAACCCGCGCGGCTGGCGCAAGGTGTGGGAACTGCGCGAGATTTCCTTCCCCAAGTTCGGCGTCCCCCAAACCGGCCCCGTTTCCGCCCTCAACCTCCTGCAAAAGAAAAAAGCGACCCTCGCCTTTTTGCACGTCCACCACGACGACCTGAAACATGCCATTGACCTGGCCGGGCGGAACGAATACAACGCTCAGGAAACTTGGCACCGCGTCTTCCGCGATGCCGAACGCGCCGTCCTTCGCAAAACGTCCGATGCGTTTCCCGAACTGGATTATCTGGACAAAACCCTGCGCGAGGTCATTCTCTGGCACCAAAAGGGGCGCACCGCCCTGACCGGAACCGCCCTCAAGCAGGTGACCACGCTCGTCGGCGACCAGGACGGGCTGTTTGCCTCCGCCTGTAACCAGTACCGCGCCTCGATGAACGAGGTCGCCGAGTGGGCCAAACACCGGAGCCTGATGGACTACACCGGGCAGGAATGTGTCCCGCTCCAGGTCAGCCTTCTGCAAGCGTATATGGATAAAAGCCCCGATCAGGTGGAACGCCTCCAGCGCCGCGACGGGTACTCCGGTTCGCTGGAAACCATCGTCAAACTTCCCGAAGAATTCAAAAGCCCAGCAGAAGACGTATACGACCTGCTTTCGGTGGTCCCGCTCTTCCAACTACTAACCGAAGCCGAACGCCGCCAACTCGCCCAAACTGCCCGCGAGATTGCGCTTGGCCCGATGGAACGGATCATCATCCAGGGGCGCGCGGGGTCGTCGTTGTTTCTGGTGGCCACCGGGCAGTTGGAAGTGCTGGTGCGCCAGTCGGACGGGGTCGACAAAAAGATTGATGTCAAAAATCGGGGCGACATGGTCGGGGAAATTTCCTTGCTGACCGGAGCCACCCGCACCGCCACCGTCCGCGCCCTCGAGAGTGCCATCGTGTACGAAATCGGCAAACGCCAGTACAAGCCCATCATTGAAAACCGCCCCGAACTGATTGACCAACTGGCGGCGATCATGGAAAGAAACCTGCAAAAAATCCACGAACAGCGCGAGGCGTACATCATAGAAAAAGAAGCCAGCGCACTGAAGGGGCGGATTCAGAAGTTCTTTTTTGGGAAGTGAGAAACCGGGGTGGAATCCTCCGCCGACTCGATTTAAAACGAGTCAGGACAGGTTTCGAAACGAGTCAGGACTCGTTTTAAAAGGAGTCCTGACTCGTTTAAGATCGAGTCCTGACTCGTTTTAAGTCCCCATCCAAACCCTAAAGGTTTCCCCCGTTAAAAAAGTGTTCTCATTCGCAGGGAACTCCTTGCAAACCAGGGCGCAGGATGGCAATGAAAACCTTTAGGGTTTGGGAGAAGTGTATCTCCATCGAGTAAAATATCCCCATCCCCCCTCTCCAACATTAAAGGTTTCGCAAGATGACCAGCCCTTCACCCCTGCTATACGACACCTACTATCATATTTACAATCGCGGGATCAACCGGGAAAATATTTTCGTCGAAGCGCGCAATTACGCCCATTTTCTGAACCTGTATGCAGAATATATCGATCCGATTGCCGATACCTTTGCTTATTGTCTCTTGAAAAATCATTTTCACTTCTCGATCAGAACCTTATCCGAGGCAGAGACCCTGCCCTGTTTTACCGAGGACATGGAACAGAAAAAGAAGAGAAATCCAGGGAAAAAGTTGGAGGTGGCCCATGAACGGCAGATTTACCTCTCGAAAAAATTCTCCGACTTCTTCAACGCCTACGCCAAAGCTATCAACAAAGCCTACGGACGCACGGGGAGTTTATTCCAACACCCATTTGGGCGGGTCATGATTACAAACGACCTCCAGTTTTCCCGCGTGATCGCTTACATCCATCAAAACCCGCAAAAACACGGCTTTGTGACAGATTTTGGGGATTGGAAATATTCGTCATACGGAACGATGTTGGCCGAAAAGCCGACCCACTTGAAACGGGAGATGGTCTTGAATTGGTTTGGGGGCAAGGAGCAGTATAAGGCTACCCATGCGGCATGGGTGGATGAACAGGAAAGTAGTGGGTTTGCCGGGGATGATTACGATTGAGACCCCATCCAAACCCTAAAGGTTTCCCCGCTAAAAAAATGTCCTCATTCCCAGGGAACTCCTTGCAAACCAGGACGCGTGAAAACAAAGAAAACCTTTAGGGTTTGGGGAGAACGTGTCCCTATTCCAAACGCTAAAGACTTCACCGCCCGAAAAAATGCGGCAAATCAAAGCTCCCCTTGCAAAATAAATCACCGTCCCAGACCTTGAGGGTGATGGCCCCCTCTGAAACCCCACCCCGGCCAAACCCTAAAGGTTTTCCCACTAAAAAAGCGGCCCAATTCGCAGGGAACGCCTTGCAAACCATGACACGTCAAAGCAAAGAAAACCTTTAGGGTTTGGGGGAACGCGTCCCATCGAGTAAAATATTCCTCCACCATCCCTCCGCCGCCCCTCTCCAAGAGCCAACCATGAACAAAGACATCCCCACCCGAAAATGCCCATCCTGCGGAAGCGTAGACCTTGTTTACGGTTCAAAGGGAATATACAAAGAAACTTTTATCCCCAACAAGCGCTTTATGATGATGGGCTATACAGTTCATGCCTTTGTATGCTTGAAGTGCGGCTACTTGGGTCATTATCTCGAACCCAAAGATATACTGGATTTGCAAAGAAACCGACAATCCCTTTGATAAAATTCATCTCCTGATGAATCCTCTCCCCACCATCCTCCTCCTCTCCCTCTACGAACTCGGCCACCAGCCGCACGGCCTGGCCTCCCCGCGCGCGCACCTGGCTCAGGCCGGCCTCCCCGCGCACGCCGTGGACCTCTCCGTCGAACCCTTCCCCACCGAGATCGCCGCCCGCGCGGATTTCGTCGGCATCTCCGTGCCCATGCACACCGCCCTCCGCCTGGGGGTGTCCGCCGCCCGCCGTATCCGCGCCCTCAACCCCCGCGCCAAAATCTGTTTCTACGGCCTCTACGCCGCCCTCAACGAACCCTACCTCCGCGAAACCGGTCTCGCCGATCACATCCTTGCGGGCGAATATGAAGCCTCCCTCCTCGAATGGCTCCAACCTGCTTTCACGAGTCACGAGTCACGCATCACGCATCACGCCCTTCACCCTCACCCTTCCTACCTCCTTCCCCTCCGCGCCTCCCTCCCCGCGCTATCCTCTTACGCCCACCTCCTCTGCGACGACACCGCTTACGTGGCCGGATACACCGAAACCACGCGCGGTTGCCTGCACACCTGTACTCATTGCCCGGTCGTCCCCGTCTACGGCGGACGCTTTTTCGCCATCCCCGTCGAAACCGTCCTCGCCGACATCCGCCAGCAAGTGGAGATGGGCGCGGAACACATCACGTTTGGCGACCCGGATTTTCTCAACGGCCCCACGCACGCGCTCCGCATTGCCCGCGCCCTGCACGCGGAATTCCCCGGGCTGACGTTCGATTTCACCACGAAAGTGGAACACATCCTCCAGCATCGCGCCCTGTTCCCCGAATTCCGCGCGCTCGGTGCCCTATTCGTCATCTCCGCCTTTGAATCCCTGAGCACGGAGACGCTGATCCGCCTGCGAAAAGGGCACACCCCCGCCGAGCTAGACACCGCCCTCAACATCCTCCACGCCGCCGACCTGCCCGTCCAGCCGACGTTTGTCGCCTTCACCCCGTGGACGACGCTCGATGATTACTTGAAGATGCTCAATTGGGTACGCACGCGCGGGGTCGTGAATTACGTCCCGGTCGTGCAATATGCCATTCGCCTGCTCATCCCCCCGAAAAGTGAACTGCTCACCGACCCCGATACCGCCCGCTGGCTCGGCCCGCTCGACCCTGAAAATTTTTCGTACACCTGGGCACATCCCGACCCCCGCATGGACACCCTCTACCAGGAAATCTCCGCCCTCGCCGAGCGGATGGCCGAGCAATTTGCTGACACCGATCCGTGTACCGCGTTCGAGGCGATTGAACGGGTCGCGTACGCCCTTGCGGGTCAGGCCGCGCCCCCCCGTCTGGGGCGTGCACACCTCCTACCCCCGCCCCCCCGCCTGACCGAAGATTGGTTCTGCTGAGCGGAACCCACGTCCGGCCAGTTGGGCCGCATCGTCAGTTAGTTTCCCGCTTGCGTAAAATCCAAATCGCCACCACGCCCGCCAACACATCGCTGGCTAACCAGAAAAAGGTGGGCAGGGTCGGGATGGCTTTGGCTGAAAACAGGTGAATCGCCAGGTTGATCCAGTTGGCTGTGGTGTAACACGCCGCCCCAAGCAGGAGTAAACTGGCCCCTATGCGCCATCGGGTTTCGGCGGCATCCGCGTGCCATGCGGCGTACAGGACGGCCATATCCATCACCGGGTACATGGCATAGCCGAGAATGAGTGGCCAGGCCAGTTCGGCGGGCACGGTGGCGCGGGCCTGGTAGAGTTCGAGCGTGATCAGCGCAGCGGTTAACAGGGTGACCAGGAGGGTGATCGCCAAACGGCGTCCGCGGGTGGCGGAGGGCAGGGCGGGGGAACGCCAAAAAGCCAGGAAGAGGGCCACGTACCGGCTCACGTAAAAGGCATCCACCCACGAAAGGGCGGGCAGAGGGGTTGGCGAAACGAGATCGTGAATTACCCAGGCAATATTGCCGCCTAGAGCCAGAGTCCAACCCAGGGCGAGGAAGGTGACAAACTGGCGATATTCCCCGGCCCGGCGCGCGACCAGCCACAAGAGAATGATGATGAGGAGGTTAAGGGGGTAGCCCAGTGCGGAGAGGAAGGTGTAAAGAGGGGTGGCGGTCATGGAGAGTTCCTTTGAGATTGAAGGTGCGAACTAAGCTATATTTCCGCCCAATTGTAATCTTTACGCCTTGGGTGTGGACATTTAATTAGGGATTTTCCTTTCCAATAAAGACGTTAAAATATACACTAATTGTGTAATTGCCCCTTTTCAAACGGAACACACATGCCCCACACCCTCACCCTCCAACTTTCTCCTGCCCCCGAAGACGTTCAAGCCATCGAACAAGGCCTGCTCAACTACAACCGCCAATTTGTGGAAGTAGAGGGCTACCAACTCCTCGCCATTATTCTTCGCGATGAAAACCAAACGCTGGTCGGCGGCTTGCTGGGCGATGTGTATTGGGACTGGGTCCATATCAGCGTCCTTTGGCTGGACGAATCCGTGCGCCGACACGGGTACGGCAGTCAAATGTTGAAAATGGCCGAGGAAGAAGCCGTTCGATTGGGGTGCCATGGCAGTCATCTCACCACAATGAGTTTTCAGGCGTTGGCGTTTTACGAAAAATATGGGTACACCCTCTTTGGCGTGTTGGAAGATCACCCCGTAGGACACACCCGGTACTTTTTGAAGAAGAAATTATAGGAGTTCTGATGAACAACGGTTTTGAAGAAATCTTACAAACGGCTGATCCCAACGTTCAAGCCCTGGCCCGGAGGGCGAAGGCGTTGATCGCACAGGTGATGCCCCACGTGGTCGAAGTGGCCTGGCCGAGCCAAAACATCATCGGATATGGTGTCGGCCCCAAGAAAATGTCGGAGCAATTTTGTTATATTGCCGTGTTCAAGGAACGGATCAATTTGGGGTTCTACTATGGAGCCGGTTTACCCGACCCCGAACATCTGCTGGAAGGTACCGGCAACGCCCTCCGGCATGTCAAAGTTTCAGCCGTTGAACAATTAGAAAACCCCGCTTTGGTAAAATTGGTCGAAGCCGCCTCGCGCTATTTGCCCAAACTCAAAAAGCAATAATAATCCGCCATTTTTAAAAAGGAGCCTGATAATGCCCGAACTCAAAACCCAAAAGAACGATGCCAGTGTCGAAGCCTTCCTCAACAGCGTCGAAGACGAAAAGAAACGCCAGGACAGCTATGCCATCCTGGAACTGATGAAAGAAGTCACCGGTGCCGACCCGGTGATGTGGGGCACAAGCATTATTGGGTTTGGCAACTATCACTACAAGTATGCCAGTGGGCGCGAAGGGGATTGGATGGTCGCCGGGTTCTCCCCCCGCAAGCAAAACCTCACGGTTTATCTGACGTCCGGGATTGCTCAATATGGCGAACTTCTGGAAAAACTGGGCAAATACACCACCGGCAAAGGGTGCCTGTACATCAAAAAGCTCGAACACGTCAACCTGGATGTTCTGCGCGAACTCGTCAAACAGTCCGTTGAAAATTTAGCAAAAGGAAATGTGTTGGAGGAAGGATAAAAAAAGGAACTCATAAGAATTCCCTCAGTTCCCATATATTCCCCCTACCCCCCACAAACACCCCTTCTCCGTTCTCCCCCCTCTCCTTTTCTCCCTTTCCCCCCCACTCCCTCTCCCCCATGCCCTCCCTCCTCCTCCTCCACGGCCCCAACCTCAACATCCTCGGCACCCGCGAACCTGAAATCTACGGGAGCCTCACCCTCGCGGACATCAACACCCGCCTCATCGAAGCGGGCCGCGAACTCGGCGTCGAAGTCCGCGCCTACCAATCCAATAGCGAAGGCGCCCTGATCGACGCCCTGCACGACGCGCGGGGATGGGCCTCCGGCGTCCTCTTCAACCCTGGCGGATATACGCACACCTCCGTCGCCCTGCGCGATGCCGTGTCCGCCATTGGCCTCCCCGTCATCGAAGTCCACCTCTCCAACGTCTATGCCCGCGAAGAATTCCGGCACACCTCCCTGCTCTCCCCCGTCTGCAAAGGCAAAATCACCGGGTTTGGCTGGCGGTCATATTGGCTGGGTCTGTTGGCGTTGGTGAAATTACTCGAAGAATAGCCCACAGACGCAACAGACCACATTTTTTTCTGTGTTCTTCTGTTCTTCTGCGCCTTCTGTGTCCCATGCAAAAAAAGACCGCTGGAATTCCAGCGGTCTTTTCATTAACCATTTACGATTGACAACTCACAATTGCCAATTGCCAACTACTTCTGTCCGTACCCTTCCAACGTGCGGGAAAAAATATCTTCCAAATCGCGTCCCCCGCGGGATTTTTTCGACTTCTTGTTGCGAGGGCCATCGTCATCTTTGCGATTCCGTTGCATCGCCTCGCGCAAAGCCATTTCCATCGCGGTGGGCACAGGCTCATCTTCATCCACCTCTTGCAAAGCTTCCTTCACCGAAGGGATCACTTCCTGCGGTTCAGCTTTTTCAAGTAAAGCCTTCATACTCAGTTTGATCTGTTTTTTCTGTTTATTTACCGCCAAAATTTTCGCGGCAACCTCTTCCCCAATCGTCACCACTTCATGCGGATTACGGACATACTTGTTCGCCATTTCACTGACATGCACCATCCCGGGACGTTCGGCACCAATTTCGATAAACGCGCCAAATTTCTCAATCCGAGAAATCGTCCCAGAGACAACCATCCCCTTCTTCAACTCGCGCCAGTCATATTTCAATGGCTCGATCATCGTCAGTTCGACATGCTCACGGTGAGGGTCAGCCCGCAACACCCACACATCCACTTCCTGCCCAACCTGTAACGCGTCTTCAACTCGATTCAGCGGGGCTTCTTGAATCCGTGCCAGATGCACAAAACCCGGTTTTTCGAAATCGAGATGAACAATCGCGCCTCCTAGAGCAATTTTGGACACGGTCCCCTTCAAATGAGTTTTCCGCTTCAACTCACCTTGATTGTCTGCGGCATCCAATTCCGCATCTTCCAAATTATTTTCTACTTCATCAGTGGTTTCAATAACCTCTGTATCCATTATCTTTCTCCTACACAAGGGTTTGAGTTGTTCCCAACTCTAGGCAACGGGCGATTATACTCTCCAAAAAGGGATATGTCAAAGCAAACTTTGAGAAATATTTCACCTTTAAACCTTCAAACACCCTTCAAATCCGTTAATTTCTATTTTTCAGTCTCTTCGTAATTACTCACACAGAAGGGGTTGAACTCGAAAAAAAATGATGGAAGAGAGATAGGCATCCCCTTTCATCGTTTTTTCGGAACCCTCTACACTCGGTAGGTGCATATCTTCTATTCTAGTGGGTAATTATTAATTTCTAATCGCTTCCAAAACTTCTAATAACCGCGGACGCCAGTCGCCCTCCGACGGACGCATCACCCGGATCGCATTTTTACTCACGCGGACATCGGGGGCCGCGTACGGGACCACGCGGGGCGGCGCGTCCTCTGGCAGGGTCGGGTACTTCAACACGATCTGGTTCCCCTCCGAATGCACCGAAACCACGCCCACCGTCTCGGCCAGCAATTTCACCTTCAACTGATAAAACAACTCCTCCACCTCCCGCGGCAACGGGCCAAACCGGTCCGCAAACTCCCCGCGCAGAGCGTCCACCTGATCGAGATTCCGAATCTCTGCCAGACGACGGTACAGGCGCAGACGGGTGTCGCGGTCGTCAATGTAACTTTTCGGAATGGTGGCCGCGAGAGGCAAGTCCACGTTCACGATGGGGCGGGGGGCATACACCAGCGCGAGGTCGGCCAATGACGGGGGCACGGCTTTATCTCCGGCGAGGGCACGCTGTTGTTGGACAGCTTGCGCCAACAGGCGGGTGTACAGATGAAAACCAACCGCGGCAATATGCCCGTGCTGGCGCGTCCCGATCAAATCCCCGGCCCCGCGCAGTTCCAGATCACGCATGGCGATGGAAAACCCCGCGCCGAGTTGGGTGTTTTCGGCCAGCGTTTCGAGGCGGGCGCGGCCTTCTTCCGTCGGGGGTTTTTTGCGGTGTTTGAAGAAGTACGCATACGCCTGATGCGCGCTTCGCCCTACCCGCCCGCGAATTTGATACAACTGCGCCAGGCCAAACGTGTCCGCCCGGTCAATGATCAGCGTATTCGCATTGGGAATATCCAACCCGGATTCGATAATCGTCGTCGAAAGGAGCACGTTCACCTCGCCCGAAGCAAACTCCTCCATCCGCTCGGACAGTTCCTTCTCTGGCATTTGCCCGTGCGCCACCCCAACACGAGCCTCAGGCACCAGATTGAGCAGGTGACTTTTCATCCCGTAAATCGTCTGCACCCGATTGTGAACGAAAAACACCTGCCCGCCGCGCTCCATCTCGCGCAGGATCGCCTGCCGGATCAGGGTTTGGTCATACGGCCCGACGTGGGTGATGATCGGAAGCCGCTCTTCGGGCGGGGTGTTGATGGTGGAGATGTCGCGCACCCCGGTCAGGGCCATGTACAACGTCCGGGGGATGGGGGTGGCGGTCATCGTCAACACATCCACTTCCGTCCGCATCTTTTTCAGCGTCTCTTTGTGGGTGACACCGAACCGCTGTTCTTCGTCAATGATCAGCAAACCCAGGTCAGCAAATTCCACGTCGCCGGAAAGCAGGCGATGGGTGCCGATAATGATGTCGATCTCGCCCAACGCCAGTTTGAACAAAATCTCCCGTTGTTCGGCATCGGTGCGAAACCGGGACAGCATCTCCACCCGCACGGGGAACGGGGCCAGACGTTCGCGGAAGGTATTGTAATGTTGTTGGGCCAGCACGGTGGTGGGGACAAGCATGGCGGCTTGTTTGCCGTCGTAAATGGCTTTGAAGGCGGCGCGCAGGGCCACTTCCGTTTTCCCGTAGCCGACATCCCCGCAGATCAGGCGATCCATCGGGCGGGGAGCTTCCATGTCGCGTTTTACTTCGCCAATGACGCGTTCCTGATCTTCGGTTTCGACGTACGCGAAACTGGCTTCGAGTTCGTGATGCCACTCCGCGTCGGGGCTGAAGGCATGGCCGATGATGGTTTGGCGTTTGGCGTACAGTTCGAGCAAGTCTTCGGCGACCTGGACGACGGCTTGTTCGACCTTTTCGCGGGCGTTTTTCCAGGTGTTTGTGCCCAGTTTGGTGAGCGCGGGGTCGCGCCCGTCGGGGCCGATGTACCGTGTGAGGCGGTCGGCCTGGTGAACGGGGACAAAAAGCTGATCGCCATCGTCATATTCGACGGACAGGTATTCTCGCTCGGCACCGTCAATGAGCCGGTACACCAGGCCCATAAACCGGCCAATGCCGTGATCGACGTGGACGACCCAATCGCCGGTTTGCAGGTCGGCGTAGGCGGCCTCGGGGGCATCGTGAACGGTTTGCTGACGTTTGCGGGGTTGGGCACGCCGCCAGCCGAAAATTTCGCCGTCGGTGAGGAGGTGGATGCGATTTTCGCCGGGCAGGGCGAGGAGGAAGCCTTCGGAAAGCGCCCCTTGCAGAAAGAGGGGCGCGGTGGCAAAGGCGTGGTGGGAGGTTTGTTCGCGCCAGAGTTCTTGCAGGCGGGAAAATTGACGGGAAATGAGGATGCAGGTATCGCCGCGATTAAGTTGGACCTGGACATGGTCGAGGACGGCTTTGATACGTCCGCCAAAGCGGGGGTTGGGGGTGAAGGTGCGGGCGAGGTCGGATTTGTTTATATCGCTGGCAGGGCCAAGTTGGAGGAAACGTTTGTAGGTCAGGGCATCGTAGAGTTCGGTCCAGGGAAGGTAGGGGAGGGGGAAGGTTTCGGGGAGGGTGCCGTTGGCGATGGTTTGGCGGCGCAGGTCAAGGGCCTGGGTTTCGATCTCGTGGGCGATTTGTTCGATGGCTTCGAGGTCGTCGATGAGAATCAGCGATTTGTCGGGGAGGTAGTCGAGGAGGGAGGCGGGGGGGTGGAGGAGGGGGAGGTCGAATTCGGTGACGACGGGAGACGGCAGACTGAGGACGGGAGACGGGATGCCGAGAGGCTGATCGGTCTTCGGTCTTCCGTCTGTGGTCGGGAGGATGTATTC
This sequence comes from Anaerolineales bacterium, assembly GCA_013359445.1. Taxonomy (GTDB): domain Bacteria; phylum Chloroflexota; class Anaerolineae; order Anaerolineales; family JABWBV01; genus JABWBV01. The sequence continues at coordinate 21,093 of JABWBV010000040.1, forward strand.
GCGGGCTGGGGTAAGAAGGATGCGTTCGACTTTTTCGGTGGTGCGTTGGGTGGCGGGGTCGAAGAGGCGGAGGGTGTCAATTTCGTCGCCGAAGAAATCGAGGCGGATGGGGTTGGGTTCGGCGGGGGGCCAGACATCGAGCAGACCGCCGCGCCGCGCGAATTGGCCGGGGGCGACGACGGTCTCGACGGATTCGTAACCCATTTCGACCCAGGTACGGGCGAGGGTGGTGGGTTGAACAATTTGTCCGGGTTTGAGGGAGCGGGCGTTTTTTAGAAAATCGCGCCGGGGGAGGGTGCGGGTCATGAGGGCGCGGACGCTGGCAATGATGATCGGGGCCACTTCCCCGCCCGGGCGGGTTTGGCCGCGGATTTGTTGCCAGGTCTGGTCGCGGTGTTCGGCGCGGGATAGGTCTTCGGAGATGGGGGCTTGGGGATTTAAGGTTCGTGCGCCGGGGATGTGGTAGGAGGCAAGGTGGGTGAGGACGTTGAGGCGGTCGCGGCGGGTGGCCTCGCTCCAGGGGATGCGCTCGTAAAAGAGGGGCGCGGGTTCGGGGAAGTGAAGGGCGGGGACGAGGGGGCACCACAACCGAAGTTCGTCCACCAGGGTGAGGGCGTGGTCGGCGCGGTCGGTGAGGAGGAGGAGCGGGACGTTGAGTTCGGCGTGCAGGGCGGCGAGGGCGGCGAGGCGCGCCGGGCGCGGGAGGGCCAGGTTGGGCACGTCTTCGTATTCCCGCACCTGGGAGAGCAGGCGTTGGAGAGGGGCAGATGCGGCGAGGGGGTGGAGGAGGCTGGCGGAGAGGGACATGGGGGGGAG
>JABWBV010000041.1 GCA_013359445.1 Anaerolineales bacterium
GTATCAGGAAGAAATACCGCAAGAGCTATGCTTATTGTAAAGAATGTTTTTTAGAGTATATGAAACAAAGGCGTAAAAACAACCCCGAACTAAAAAAGAAGTCAACCGAGTATAAAAGGCAATGGCGTGCCAAACAGAAAAATAACAAATCAGGAGAATAAAATGTTCAAATACAACATTGACGAAGAAATCATCATAAAGGTGAAAGTTGTGAAACGTAAGGACACAGGCAAAGAGAACCTGTATCTTGTTCAGGAATGGGTAACTGAGGAAGATATTGTGCCCTTTATGGGATTAGACGAAGCTATCGAAGAAGTGCAGAAAGAGGAGACCATAGATAATCTGCCTAAAAATGGTCACGGAGAGACTGATGCCTAATCCTTTCGGCTTAAATCCCGTCCAAGTCGAGAATTTCTTCGCTTATCCTAAAGGACACCCTCACCACGGCAAGATTAAGGTGCTTTTGAACTACAATCCTTTCAAAGAAGGTGAAGAAGTTGACATAGACACCGATAAGATCAAAATCAGGGGTAAAATCGAGAAAATACTCGAAAAGAGGATAATTATAGTTAAAATGGAGAAACTAATGGCAAAAGAGGTGGCAAATTGAACATTAAGTGTATTTCGTGCGGTGGAGCTTGCTGCATTGGCTTAGTTATCAGTCCTGCCCCTGAATCTTTAGGGTGGTATGCTATGCGCGGAGAGGTCGAAGGGGATAGAGTGTTTTTAGAGTGCGAGTGCAAACATTTGAAACTGGGGAAATGCTCTATTTATGAAGATAGACCTCAGATGTGCAAAGATTACGAAGTTGGCTCAGAGGCTTGCAGGAACGCAGTTAAAAGAACAGGAAGGAACTTTGAGGATTTATAATGGGAAACCGTAAAGCAAAAGACGGCGGTTCAAACAGACCCCCGATGATTATAATGAAATTAACCATTGAAGAAATTACTCAATTAGGTCAGGACTATTGGAATTCTAAGGAAGAAGACGTTATAAGGCAGCTGGGCGTAGTCACTCCTAAAGGAATACAGTCAACAATGGGTAACTATCGCTGGAGACAGCACTTTGACAGAGGCAGGGCTATTGCGATGAACCAATTTAACAAAACTACTCTCGCTGAGTCCAAAGATGCAGTAGTCCAGAAGAAATTGGCTGAGATCACCCTTAAACCACCCGAAGTTATAGATGAATCCTACGAATGGAGTATTTCAGCACCCGATTGGATTAAAAAAGGTATTTCTAAGGGTAGAAAATCAAAAAGTTAAGAATAAACATAGACGAAGCTGCATTTAACCCTCTATTTAAGAAAATATGGTTATCGCAGGATGATGTTATCTTTTCTAAAGGTTCTGCCGGCTCTGGTAAATCCGTTGCTTTTGGTGATAAGGCTATTCTAAGGCTTCTGTTTGAAGAAGGTCACACTGGATTGGGAATAAGGAAAGTAGCAAAGACTATCCGTAATTCGATGTGGAAACAAATTATAAGAAGAATCGAAGAATGGAAGTTAGAGAAATTATTTTACATTCACAATACTGAAATGTATTTAAGATGTAAAGTAAACGGAAATGAGTTCTTAACGATAGGTATGGATGACCCTGAGAAGTTAAAGAGTATAGTGAGTCCTTCATTTGCCTGGTTACTTGAATCTACCGAACTGACAGAAGCAGACTACGACCAGATTGTAACAAGGTTCAGAGGTTACACAGACCACTACACTCAAATAATGTGCGACTTTAACCCTATTGACGAGTATCATTGGATAAAGACAAGATACTTCCCTGACGAGATAGAGCAGAAGGTATTAAAAGAAAGGTTCGTAAGAGTTACAGAAGAAGTTGCACTTAAAGATAACGTCAAAGTGCCCATCCATATCCTCTTAGTTCATTCAGACCATTGGGATAATAAGTTCTTATCTGATAAAGACCACGCAAGATATGAACACTTTAAAAAAACTAACCCTGCTCACTATAAAGTTTACGGATTAGGGCATTGGGGTTCTACCGAAGGTTTAGTCTATCCTTCTGGCTATGTGATAATCCCAAGAGAGAAGTATCCTAAAGAATACGATGAGATTATTTACGGATTAGACTTTGGTTATGTTCATCCAACTTCGCTTACCCGCTACTACTTAAAAAGAGTAGAAGAAGAACACGGAAGTATTTTGGAGTCTTACGCAGAGGAGTTAATTTTTGAGAAGGGCTTAGAGATTGCTCAACTTATAGAAATGATGAAGTCTTTTAACATTCATCCCGCAGACCCGATATACGCAGACTATCAGGCAGCCGAAAAGATTTCACAATTACAAAACTATCAGGAAAACGACCAATATCTTTTTAATGTAATCTTAGCTGACAAATCAATTAAAGACGGAATCGAATATTTGAGAACAGTAAGAAGATATTCCTGTCCTGAAAACATAAACCATAACAGACAAATTAAATCCTACCGTTACAACATAGACACAAAGAGAAGTGCATTAGCACGCAAGCCAGTTTACGATGACGAGAAGCCTATTAAGTTTGACGATGATGCTATGGATAACGAAAGATACGCTTTATTCACTCATTCTAAACTAATCGAAGTTAAATTAGCATTTATAGAGAGGGAGAAGTGAAAGATAAAATCTTAGAGTGGTTAATTATGTATCTCGTATTTGTAGCAACAATATTCGTTAGTGTTTTAGCATATAAGGCAATCACGGATCTTTTGAAATGAAAATACTTTTCATAAACATCTCGGACATTAAAGGCGGTGCTGCAAAGTCAATGTGGCGTATCGGTAATGAGTTAGAGAAATTAGGACACGAAGTAAAGTTTATAGTAAGGTCTAAGTTTAGCGTTGCTCCAAATGTTATCGAAGTGGGCAGGAATAAATACTTAAATATCCTCTTTAACCTTTTCGGGATGCAGTATAAGTTCCTGCCTGTTTCTCGTAAGGTTGTAAGGTTGGCTCGTCAGTTTAAACCTGACGTAATCTCCATAAATCAAATCGAAGGCGGTTACTTCCAGACAAGAGATTTAATTAAGTTAAGCGAGATAGCACCTTTGGTATGGACTCATCACGACTTATGGGCTTTTATGGAGAACGGACACCGAGAACCATTTGAAGGAGAAAAAGAAAGAATGATTTACCCGCAGATAGGTTTACCTTTAGGCAAGTGGTTACTAAAGCAGAAGAAAAAGATTTATGATAAGATAGACTTTATTTCCGTATTACCTTCGTTCTTTTTAAGAGACAAATATTTAGACAGTATGATGGATAGACCTTTTGAGGTTATACCGCACGGAGTTGACTTAGATAAGTTCCATCCGTTAGAGAAGAATAACGAAGTCAAACATATTTTGTATGTTGCGGAGAAACTATCTAAATGTAACTTATCCCCTATTTTAGAGAGGCTCGATAATCTGCTCAGAGAGAAAGTAATCTTAGATGTAATAGGTGAGGGTGAAATCGAAGGACAATATAAAAATATTTATATCCATCACGTTGGTTATGTTGAGGACGAAGATTTATTAGTCCATTATTACAGGAACTCAGATATATTTGTTTACCCATCGATGGCAGACATATTCGGATTAGTAGTCTTAGAATCTATTGCTTGCGGGACTCCTGTTGTAGCTTATAACGTAGGCGGTATCCCAGAAGTCTTAGGTGAAGGTGGTTATCTGATTAAACCTAACGCAGTCAGCGATTTTGCTTTTAAGGTATCTGCCATTCTGAATAACGATAAACTAAGAGAAGTCTTATCTGAGAAAGCAAGAGAACAAGCATTAAAATTTGATATTAAACAAACAGCAAAACAATATGAAAATTGCTTTAATTCTATTCGCATATAATCGTCCTAAATATCTAAAGAGAGCAATCAAGACTCACGTTATACCTGCGGGTATAGATACATTCGCATTTATTGATTACTCTGAGACGCAAAAAGAAATCTATAAGATAATTGACGAAGCACATATCTATAAAACTATTTTTAAGCGACCAGAGAACTTAGGGCTGAATGAATCCATCAAGAGAGGCATACAGCACGTTTTTAATTTAGGCTATGATGCAGTTATAGTTTTAGAGGATGATTTGCTTTTAAGCAATGATGCTCTCGAGTATCTTAAACATAACTTAAAATATTATACTCACCCTTATATTTATGCGGTCTCTTGCTACGAAGGAGAGCCATTAGACAAAAGATTCAGATGTTGGGCTTGGGGAACTTGGAAGAATGCTTGGGCTGAAATAGATTGGTCGTTAGAGCCTAAAGAAAAGAACAGAGATTCTTGGGACGTTATCGTTGGGGAGAACTTCAGGCAAAAAGGTTGGTATTGCTATTGCTCTGAGAAATCAAGAGTAAAACACATCGGTGCATTTGGCACTCACTATAATTTAATAGGATATTTGAAAGAGAAATTTTTCCTGGAGAAACTTATTTATTGTGCTCTGATGGGTTGTCCAGTTTAGTTCCTGATCCGCGTATTGGCGAGATTTTAAATGAATCATCTCCAGATCAGGCTTTAAAAAATTGTGTAGAACAAGCCTTAGTCAATGGTGGTGATGATAATGTCAGTGTTCTTATACTGCATTTTGAGTGAGGTTCATAAAAAGTGAATAAAAAGAGTTACACCTTTTTCATTGTATCCAATCTTGATGGCGAAACCAAAAAAATTGTTGTCTCTGCTACAAAAGTAAAAGTAATCGCTTTTATTTTTTCTATTGTTTTCTTGGTTCTAACAACAGGACTTATAGATTACTTTGGTCTTTTAGTCCAAGCCTTAGAGAATAAGAAACTAAAATCAGAAAATGCTCAACTTTTAAAGCAATTTCAGATCGTAGAAGGAAAAGTAAGCTCACTAGAAAATAGTTTAGAAAGAGTGAAGTCTTTTACTGCCAAGTTAAAATTAATCACTAATGTGGATGCTGAAGATAGAATTGCAAAATTAACTATGGGAAATAAGCCTCCATCAGGGAACTCTCAGTACGGTGAAGAGTATGAGCCTATGGATCAACGCGTTTCAACAAAGCCTGCTAACCCCCACCCTGATCGGTTTTTTAGGTGCACTGATCCTGACCAGGCGGCCCCGCCATCGGATTGGGCGGTTGCTCATTGGGCTGGGCCTGGTCAGCGCGCTGGGAACATTCATGCAGGAATGGGCCGTGTATGGGTATTACACCTTGCAGACAAATCTGCCGGGCACAGCGCTCGCCGCGTGGATCACCAACTGGATTTGGGTCATCCTGTTCAGTCTCTTGCTCCTGACTGCCGCCATTTTCCCGGACGGACGCTTCCTCTCCCGGCGCTGGGCCTGGTGGGTGTGTGGGCCATTGGCATTGTTTGCCGTCCCGATTCTCCTGGGGGGTTCGGTGGAAACGCCCATGTCGTCGGCTTTTCAAATCCCCAACCCGTTTGTCGCTACCCACCCCAAAGCATTTTATGATTTCGTTTTTACCCTGGGGGTGATCTTCATGCCGATAACTGCGCTCGCCGTGTTAGCCGTGGCAATTGTTCGTTTTCGCACCAGCCAGGCACACGAACGCCAGCAGATGAAGTGGTTGATGTTCGGCGTGGCTGTCATGGCGTTTCTCACAATTGTTGGGCTGGGGGTGTATTTCGGTTTGAATAACATGTTTGGAGGGATTATGGTCAATACCGCCACCCTTGGGCCAGCGTTGGGGGTGGGGGTTGCCCTGCTTCGGCACCGTTTATATGACATTGACATTCTGATCCGCCGGACCCTGCAATATTCCGTGCTGACGGGGTTACTGGCACTGGTTTATTTTGGGAGCATCGTCCTCTTTCAAAGCCTGTTTTCCGCGTTTGGACAGCAATCGGAGTTGGCCATTGTCATCACCACGCTTGGGATCGCCGCCCTGTTCACTCCCCTCCGCCGTCGAGTGCAAGATTTTATAGACCGCCGTTTTTACCGCAAAAAGTATAATGCCGAACAAGCCCTCGCCCAATTCGCCACTGTGGCGCGAGATGAGGTGGATATGGACAAGCTCACTGCCGCCCTGCTTGGGGTGGTACAGGACACGGTGCAACCGCAGACGGTCAGCCTTTGGCTCGTATCATCCAAAAAGGAGTAAGTACGTAAATGTCGTCTCAAAAAGTCTCGCCTTACGTGGCCTGGGGCTGATTTTTTCTCATCGTCGCGCCCAACGTGGGGTGGATCAATGACCTTCCCCAAGACCGACGCTCCATCGCGACCCGAAAAGAAACAATGATCACGCCTCCCTGCAATATCCGCGACAACCTGCTATCCGCGACAAATGTTTATCGCGGGTACCGAAATGTCGCGGTTATTTTTATAGGAGCCATCGTAAAATAATGACCACTTCCCCCTCCATGTTCCGCACCCCTGAAGGTCAGACCCGCTACTTTGCCGCCTATGCGGAAACAATGAAACTCTGGCCCGTAGAAGTGCAAGATTTTAACCTCCCCACCCGCTATGGGACGACCCACATTCACGCTTGCGGGGCAGAAAACGCCCCTTCCCTCATGCTCATTCACGGACAGGCGATCAGTTCCACCATGTGGTATCCCAACGTCGGCGCATTGAGCCAGCATTTCCGGGTTTACCTTCCCGACATTTTAGGCGACATGGGCAAAAGCATCCAAACCCGCCCGTTCAAACAACCCGCCGACTTTGGCGACTGGATGCGTGAAGTCTTCGATGGGCTGAAGATTGATCGGACCCACGTCGCGGGTCTGTCCTACGGCGGTTTTATCGCCGCCCAAACGGGGTTATCTCTCCCCGAACGGGTACACAAACTCGTCTTGATGGCCCCGGCCAGCCTGCTCTCCCTCCGCCCCATCTTTTTCCTGCGCATGATGGGCGTGCTCATCCCTGGCCTCCCGTTTGCGACAAAACAAATGCTCATCATGGGCACTGCGCCAACCAACGCGATCCCCGCCATTCGGCAAATGTTCACCACGACAGATTTTCGATACAGCATGTACCTCCCCCCCACGTTTACAGACGACCAACTGCGCCAGATCCGCGCCCCCACCCTGCTCTTGATGGGGCAACAGGAAGTCATTTACAACTATCAAAAAGCCATTGCGCGTGCCCAAAAGTTGATCCCCAACATCGAAACCGTGCTCATCCCAGGCGCAGGGCACGCCCTGAACTTCGACCAGCCGGATTTGGTCAACCAACATCTTCTCACGTTTCTTGGAAAATAAAATTCGTCCAAATCATCAATTCCTATGTCCCCCCCAATCCCCCCACTCATCGAGAAAACCCTCCGCCATTTTTGGACTTGCGAATTTACCACCCTCGCCAAAGATGGCACCCCCATCACCTGGCCCGTGTACCCGATGTATCTCGCAAGACGCGGCCAAATTCTGATCGCCTCCCCGATTGGATATCCACAAAAAGCCCTGCATGTCCGCCGCAATCCGCGCGTTTCCCTGCTTTACTCCGAGCCTACCGGAAGTGGGCTGACCTCCCCCGCGCGGGTTCTGATTCAGGGGCTTGCCGAAGCCCCGGATACCATCCACACCTCATCCGATGCGAGCGACCCAGAAATTTTTGCGGAAGTCCTAGGGCAAATCAAACGAGTGATGAAATATCAACCTAACACAACCATCTACCTTGCCAACCCCTTCACGCAATGGCTCATGGATTGGTATTTCATGCGCCTGACCATCCTCGTCACCCCAATCCGGATTCGTTGGTGGGAGGGCGAGGACTTTTCGCTAAGGCCGCATGATTGGCCCCTAAAACAGGAGGCCGAGCATGTGGGCTAAAATCCAACGTCACGCCCCCAATTTTCCAAGCGCGGTGCTAAACTTTTTCGAAGATTCAGACTACCCCGCCAGTTTGCGCGTCGTTCCCAACCTTGATCCCCAAACAAAGGCTATTACCTTCGCCCTTCCCCCATACATCCAGCCCCAAACAGGAAAAGCCAGCTTACTGTTTCACCACCACGATGAAAAGTTGGCCCACCTGAAAAGTTTTCTGCTCACGGGTGACCTACAACCCGGGGCGGGTGCCTGGGTTTTCCACCCCGAACGCTTCATCCCTGGGATGGGCATGAACGGCGTTGCCAGTTATTGGCGCTTTATCACGCAGGGGCGGCGCACGGCCAAAGAATATCTCAGAAAGCGCGGTCTTCCGCGCCCCAAGATCGGCTGGAAAACCCTGATCACCTGGCTAGAGGAGGCCAAGCATGACCAATAATCTCTCCCCATACGACCTCATCATCCTCGGCGGTGGCCCAGCCGGAGTCACTGCCGCCCTGCGCGCCAGCGAACTCGGCACAGGTGTCGCCGGTCAGGGCTTAAAAATCGCCCTGCTCGAACGCAACCGCATGGGCGGAACTTGCACCAACGACGGATGCGTCCCCACCCGCGCCCTCGCCAAAGCCGCCCGCCTCATGCGCGACGCCGAACAGTTTACCAGCTACGGACTGACCGGCGCGCCCCCCACCGTAGACCTTTCCGCCCTGCTCGCCCGCACCCAGCAGATCGTGTACACCATCCAGGAGAAAAAGCAGTTGATCCAAAATCTGCAAACGTCCGGGGTGGAGGTGTTTACGGAAACGGGCGACGCGCGGTTTGTGGACCCGCACACCCTCGAAACCACGCGGGGCGGACGCTTCCAAGCGGAAAAACTTATCCTGTGCGTGGGGGGGCATGCGCGACGCCTCCCCTTCCCCGGTGCGGAACACGCGCTCACCCATAGCGATGTCTGGGCGTTGAAAACTCTGCCCAAATCCGTCGCCATCCTCGGTGCGGCGGCCACAGGATGCCAGTTGGCGTCTATTTTTCGGGATTTTGGGGCAGAAGTCTGGCTGTTGGAGTTGGCCCCCCGCATTTTGCCCGCCGAGGACGCCCATGTGTCCCAAACGATGGAGACGGCGTTCCGGCGCAAGGGGATACACGTCCTCACCGGGTTCGCGGGGGTGGCGCGGATCGAGAAGGGCGCAGGAGGTTTTCAAGTCATCTCACCCTCGGGCGGGGAATTCCCCCAAAATCCCACCAGTTCCCACGCGTCCCCCCCGCCCGTAGAAGCTGTCATCCTTGCCGTCGGCTGGCCGGGCAATGTCGAAGGGTTGAACCTGCCCGCCGCGGGCATCGCGCCCGAGCGTGGTTTCATCCCCGTCAACGACTTTTTGCAGACCCCCGCCCCCCACATTTTCGCCGCCGGAGATATTACCGGGCGGATGATGCTCGTGCAAAGTGCCGGGCACGAGGCGCGGATTGCCGCGGAAAACGCGGTGCTGGGGTTACGGCAAACCTACGGGCATTACATCGTCCCCCACGGCGGGTTCACCGACCCCGAATATGGGAGTGTGGGGCTAACCGAAGCGCAGGCTCAAAACGCGGTGGTGGCCGTCGTCCCGTTTGCGGATATTGACCGGGCGGTGATTGACGGGCACACAGATGGGTTTTGTAAATTGATCGTAGACCGGGACTCCCGCCAAATCCTCGGCGCGCACGTGGTGGGCGAGCAAGCGGTGGAGATTGTCCAACTGATCGCCGCGAGTATGGCCGCGGAAAGCCGGATCGAGCAGTTGGCCGGGCTCGAACTTGCCTATCCGACCTACACTGCCATCGTCGGGTTGGCCGCGCGAAAGATTGCTTATGAAATGGGACTTGTCCCGCTTGCACCCGAATGGCGAACCCTGGGCAGGCGGGTTGCCGAATGGGAAGGGCGTGAAGCGTGAAAGGGATGTGCGAAAATTCATGTTTCCCGCATCACAAAACACTTTTCAATTTTCCGTAACGCTTTTCGTAACGTTTTCGAGACGCTTGTTTCCTACAATGGAGTTGTGATGAACAAAAAACCAACCTTTTTCCAACGAATCTTCAAACCCAAGCCTACCGAGACGCCTGTTCCCCCGGCAGGCCCTTCTTCCCAAGAAGTCGCTTCCCTAGAGGAAGGCCTTTCTGGCGAGGTGCGTCCCCTCCACATTCCGCCCCACGACCCTCTGTTGGCCTACCTCACCAGTGCCCAGGGCGTGATCGAGGTGGACAAGCTCAATCTCGACTCGCCAACCCTGCGCGCGTTGCGGGCGGAAGGCGTCCGGTTGGCGCTTCCCCTCGTGAGCCAGGGGGAGTTGATCGGGTTGATCAACCTCGGGCCGCGGATGAGCGAGCAGGAATATTCCAGCGACGACTTTCGCCTTCTGCAAACGTTGTCCACCCAGGCTTCGCCCGCCCTTCGCATCGCCCAACTCGCCCGCCAACAACTCCTCGAAGCCCGCGAACGGGAACGGATCGAAAACGAACTCCGCGTTGCCCGCGTCATCCAGGAAACCTTGCTTCCCAAAGAAATTCCGCAACTCGACGGTTGGGCACTGGCCGCGTACTGGCAACCTGCCCGCGAGGTCAGCGGCGATTTTTACGACTTTATCCCCCTCCCGGATGGCAAAATGGCGATGCTGGTGGCCGACGTGACCGACAAGGGCGTCCCCGCCGCGATGGTGATGGCCACCACGCGCAGTATCCTCCGCGCCGCCGCCGAACGCTTGGTGGAACCCAGCGCGGTCCTGGAACGCACGAACGAAGTGCTGTACCCCGACATCCCGCAAAAGATGTTCGTCACCTGCCTGTATCTCGTGCTCGATCCTGCCACCGGCAAAATGACCTACGCCAACGCCGGGCACAACCTGCCCTACCTGCGGACCGCGGAAGGCTTGGTGGAACTGCGCGCGACCGGGATGCCGCTCGGGTTGCTCCCCGGCATGGGGTACGAGCAAAAAGAAGTTACGCTAAAACCGGGGGAATTTGTCCTGTTGTCCAGCGATGGCCTGGTGGAAGCGCACAATGCCCAACGTGAAATGTTTAGCTTCCCGCGGGTCAAACAACTGATGGCCGAACACACAACTGGCGAGGGGCTGGTCCAATTTTTTATGGATCAACTCAACGCCTTTGTCGGGCCAAACCATGAACAAGAAGATGATATTACGCTTATGACCATTGAACGCCTGCCCACCCCTTCATCCCCCTCAACCTCTGCCGGGCAGATACAAATGCTAGGTGAATTTGATGTTCCCAGTGCCCCTGGAAACGAACGGCAAGCCGCCGCCCACGTACTCAAGGCAGTCACCGCCTTAAACCTCTCCGAAACCCGCCGCAAACGTCTGGAAACGGCAGTTGCCGAGGCCACGATGAACGCGATGGAGCATGGCAACCGCTACCAGGAAAACGTGCCCGTCCACCTGCGGGTCTTTGCCGATGACACCCGCCTGTTCATCCACATCACCGATCAAGGCGGGGGAGTCTCCATCCCTGAATCCACTACCCCCGATCTCGATGCCAAACTGGCCGGGGAACAATCCCCGCGCGGGTGGGGCCTGTTCCTCATCAAAAATATGGTGGATGAGATGAATGTGACTCAGGATGGGGAGACGCATACGATTGAGTTGGTGGTGAAGCGTGATGCGTGATGCGTGAAACGTGATGCGTGAAATGTAACTCACGAATCAGGCATCACTTAGATTGCAGGTCAAGAATTACCAAGGAGAATCCCTTATGAACGAAACTTTAACCGTCACTGTGCGCCGCGAAAATGGCAACGCGGTCTTGGATTTGACAGGCGAAATTAACGCCTCTGCCGAAAAAAACCTCACTGCCGCGTATGCTGAGGCGGAAAGTGGGCAACCGGACTCTGTGGTGTTGAACTTTAAGGATGTGGTTTACATCAACAGCACCGGGATCGCCCTCATCGTGGGTCTGTTGGCAAAAGCCCGCGTTTCCAAACGCCCGTTGGTTGCGGCAAATCTCACCGAGCACTACCGCGAGATTTTTACGATTACGCGCCTGTCGGACTTTATCACGATTCGGTAATCTTCGTTCGTAGTCAGGCACACCAGTGCCGCCCACGCCGCACTCCGCAGACTGCGTGCGGAGCTACGAACACTCTTTCATCTTATGCTCAACACCACCCTCATCAACCGCTACCAAATCCTCCGTGAACTAGGCAGTGGGGGCATGGGCACCGTTTACCTCGCCCTCGACACCTACCTCGAACGCGAAGTAGCTGTCAAAATGCTCGATCACCATAAATTCGGGACAGAAGGGCGGGGGATGCTCATGCACGAGGCCCGTGCCACGGCCCGCCTCAGCCACCCGAACGTGGTGATGGTCTTCGACGTGGGCGAACTCGACCGGACGCCGTTTATCGTGATGGAGTACGTGCCCGGTCATACGCTGGCAGAAGAAAAACCCCACCGCTTGAACGAGATCGTCCGTCTGACCCGGCAGGTGTGCGCCGCACTGACCCACGCCCACGCGAAGGGGTTGATCCACCGGGATGTAAAACCAGGCAATGTGCTGGTCTCGCCGGAGGGGGTCGCGAAACTGATGGATTTTGGCCTCGCGCGGGCGACCAACGCCCGCGTGGAACCGGAAGGCTCGTTCACGGGCACGGTGTCCTACGTCGCGCCGGAGCAGGCGATGGGCGAGGAAGTGGACCCCCGCGCGGACCTGTATGCTCTCGGGGTGATGATGTACGAGTTGTTCACCGGGCAATTGCCGTTTTCCGGCACTTCGATGCAGATCATCATCAAACACATCCAGGAGATGCCGCCCTCGCCCAAATCGCTCAACCCCGATCTGCCCTCCGCTCTCGATGAGTTGATCATGCACCTGCTCCAAAAGAATCCCGCCGACCGGCCTGATTCTGCCGAAAGCGTGGGGCATTTGCTCGGCATTTTGGGCGACCTGTATCGGATGGCGTTTGTACACTGAGTGAAAAACTCGATTTTTGGTAACGGTTTTCGTAACGTTTTCGGGACGCTCATTTCGTAAACTTCAAATGTAACTGCTCAAGCTTAGATGAGCACCTTCAGATAATAAACAACCAAGTAATTACTCACGCTCAAAGAGGTAAAACTCGAAAAAAAGGAGAAAAGGGGAGGTGTCCATTCTCCCTTCCATCCTTTTTTTCGGAATTTCCTACGCTTGGTGAGTACACAACAAATGTTAAATAGGAGCGAGTTATGACAAACAACAAATTGATCACCACCATCCGCAAAGCCAATGCCACCAGCATTATTGACATTCAAGGGGAAGTAACGGGCTTCTCTGAAAACACTTTGATGGATGCGTACACTCAGGCGTCGAACGGCAACGCAAAGGCCATTCTCCTGAACTTCAGCCAGTTGGAATATCTGAACAGTTCCGGCATTGGGCTGATCGTCACCCTGCTCATCCGCACGCAACGCCAAAAACAAAAGTTGATGGCCTGTGGCCTGACCGAGCACTACCAGGAAATCTTCAAGCTGACTCGGTTAAACGAGGCGATTGGGATTTTCGGAACCGAAGCGGAAGCGTTGGCGGCGGTTTAGTAAACAGTGTTCAGTATTCAGTGTTCGGCATTTGACTGACAACTGAATACTGACGACTGAAAACTGATACCTGATACTAGGAGAATCCAAATGACGACTCAAACCCCTCCCCCTTCCACCGGCTGGGCCAAACCGGTAGATAAACTCAAAGTTGGCGATATTTCAAAGGATGCGATTAACCTGAATGTTGAAGGCAAGCAGTTATCCGGCCTGACGCACGGGTTCGGGCAACTGTGGCAAAAGACGTACCGCGTCCGTCTGAGCGGCGCGGACGCCGTCTGCACCCCCGATTACGTGATCAAAGAATGGAAAGCCCGTTTCCCCACCTTTTGGCCGAAAGGCAACAATTTGTACGTGCCCCTAACCGGCATCCAACCCGGCGAAGTGGGCGTGATCAACCTCACTGCGCCCGGCGGGATGAAGCTCTCGACCGGGATCATGGTCATCTTCGCCGATGACACCTCGTTCGCTTTCATGACTCCCGAAGGGCACATGTTCGCCGGGATGATCACGTTTAGTGCGTTTGAAGACGAAGGTGTGACAGTCGTCCAAATCCAGGTACTGATTCGAGCGAATGATCCGCTTTACGAAATGGGCTGTCGCCTGGGGGTGGTTCACAAGGCCGAAGATGAATTCTGGCACGGGACGTTGAGCAACCTGTCCAAACATTTTTGCGTCAATGCGCCCAATCCCACCCAATCGAACACACTCATCGACCCACGCATGCAATGGAAGGAATGGAGCAATATCTGGCACAATGCCGGGATTCGCACGGGGTTGTACATGCCGGTGGCGATGGTGAAGAGGGTGTTTGGGAAGAAGTGAAACATGAAACGTGAGGCATGATATAAAAATTCACGCATCACGCCTCACGTTTCACGTTTACATCCCATGAAAAATTTGATCCCGAACACCTACGACGCCGACATCTACGACGCCCTCATCATCGGCTCCGGCCCCAACGGCCTCTCCGCCGCTATCCGGTTAGCCCAGGCCGGGTTATCCGTCCTCGTCCTCGAAGGGCACGAAACCATCGGCGGGGGCACGCGCTCATGCGAGCTAACCAGCCCTGGCTACACGCACGACATCTGCTCCGCCATTCACCCACTCGGGTTGGCCTCTCCCTTTTTGCGAACCTTGCCCCTTCACGAACATGGCCTGGAATGGGTACATCCCGGCGTGCCCTTCGCCCACGCCCTTGACTCCGGCGATCCCATTCTCATCCACCAAGATTTAAACGCCACCGCAGACGCCCTCGGCCACGATGGCCGCGCCTGGAAAAAACTCTTCGCCCCCTTCGTAGACAACTGGCAGGCGTTGATGGATGACTTCCTGGGGCCTCTCCCCCTCCCGCCAAAACACCCGATCCTGATGACCCGCTTCGGCCTGACCGCCCTCCAATCCGCGACCGGGCTGGCGCGGCGTACCTTTCGCGGGGCACGTGCCCGCGCGGCATTCGGCGGGATGGCCGCGCACAGCATGATGCCGCTCGAATGGCTCACCCTCGGCGGGTTCGGGATGATGCTCGGCGTCCTCGCCCACGCGGTCGGGTGGCCGATGGCGCGGGGCGGGTCTCAGCAGATTGCCAACGCCATGGCCGCGTATTTTCAAGCTTTGGGGGGGAAAATCCTCACCAGCACGAAAGTGACCGCCCTCGATCAACTTCCGCCCACAAAAGCGATCCTGTTCGACACCAGCCCGCGCGGGGTCCTGTCCATCGCCGGAGATCGTCTGGCCCCCAGCTATGCCCGTCAACTGCACAAGTACCGCTACGGCACAGGCGTCTGTAAAGTGGACTGGGCACTGTCCGAGCCGATCCCGTGGAAAGCGCCGGAGTTTGCGAAAGCGGCCACCGTGCATCTCGGCGGGTCGTTGGAGGAGATGGCGATTTCCGAGCGGGCGATTTGGGAGGGGAGATTTTCCGAAAGCCCCTACGTTTTACTCGTCCAACACAGCCTGTTCGACCCCACCCGTGCCCCCGCGGGGAAACACACCGCCTGGGCCTATTGCCACACCCCGCACGGGTCTGCGGAAGATGTGTCAGGGCTGATCGAGCGGCAGATTGAACGGTTCGCACCAGGATTCCGCGAGGTCGTGGTGGGGAAAAGTGTGCGAACTGCCGTGCAGATGGAAGCATACAACCCCAACTACATTGGCGGGGACATCAACGGCGGGGTGCAGAATCTGCGGCAGTTTTTCACCCGCCCGGCGGTGCAGTGGAATCCGTATCGGATTCCGGGGAATTTCGGAGGGGCGAAGGCGTATCTTTGTTCGTCGTCCACCCCGCCGGGGGGCGGGGTGCATGGGATGTGTGGGTTTTATGCGGCGGAAGCGGCACTCAACGATTTGAATTGAATTTTTAAAACAAGTTCATACCCCTTGACCATTTGAACGTGGTTACTCACCCTTGACAGGGAAATCTCGAAAAAATGGATGGATGGGGGAGGTCCATTCCCCATCCATCCATTTTTCGGAAACTTTTGGTGCTAAACGAAGATCACCACCTGCCTTAAGGAATCGTCCCGTCTTGTGTGTCTCCTTCCCCTGGGAGGAAATCAGCGGCAGAATCGCGGCCAGGCCCACCGCTAAAGAAGTCGGCCCCTGCTCCGCCTGTCAATTTATCATTTCCGACCTCCCCAAACAGGCTATCGTTCCCGTCATTCCCATTGAGGATATCGTTACCGCTTCCGCCATACAAAGTATCCTCATTTTCGCCGCCCGTGAGCGTATCGTTGCCAACGCCTCCACAAGCCAGGTCATTCCCTGCCAGACTTGTGATTATGTCGTTTCCATTGAGGCCTAAAATCAGATCAGCCCCGGAAGTGCCGACCAACCGCCTGTCACTCCCTGCGGTCCCCGCCACGACCTCAAGCGTAATTGTCGCAGTTGCCGCGCCATCACTGACCGTAATCGTGATCGTCGCCTGGCTCATCACCGTAGGTGGCAAGATGATGAGCGTCACCGTGCGGTTTGCACCACTGCCGCCGAACAGGATATTGCTATTCGGGATAAGCGAAGGATTGGAGGAAGTTCCTGTGAGGGTGAGCAGGTCCCCATCTGCATCGAAGACGGTCAGGTTCATCACCCCACCCAAAGGCATGGTGGCGCTCGAATAAGCAAGGTCAACCGTACAACTTCCGCCCGCCGCGACCGCAATGGTCGGGGGTTGGTTGGAGGGGGTGGGTGTACTGGTCGGGGTGGCCGTCGGTGTATTTGTGGGGGTTGGGGTATTGGTTGCCGTGGGGGTATTCGTGGGGGTTGGGGTGGGAGGTTCCGTCACTTCCAGGAAGAACGGGCCAATCACCGTGACATTCCCGGCAAGGTCACGCGCTTCCAGGTGCAGGATGTAAATCCCAATCTGATTCAACGTGAACGTATGACTCCACTGCTGACCGTTGAATGTCACCGTCTCGGCATTACCACTCCCATCGGGGGCAAGCAACAAAGCATTCATCTGGCTCACGCCCCCGCCATCCCCCACCGCCCCATTGAGATTGACCGGGCTGTTGGGATAGATCACGGAAGGAATGACCGAGTCCAGCGATAGGGTAGGCCGGATGGTATCCACCATAACCGTAAAACGCAACGGGGACGCCGAAAGGTTACCGACCCCATCCGCCCCGTACAACGAGAGCGTGGTCGAGATGCCATCGCCCGCAAGCATCCCGCTCAAATCGTAAGTCCAAACACCTGCGGGATTGTCCCCCGGTAACGCGGGGGCCAATGCACACGCCGGTTCCAGGTCCGGGGTCGTGCAGAGCGAGACCGAGGCGGCAGTAAGGTCATCCACCAGGGTTCCGGCCCACAGCATTTCCGCCGGGCCAAGCCAACCGTCTTGCAGATACCCCTGTACGGTTGACTCCAACGTAACGTTGGGGGCGGTCACATCGATGGTCAGCGTCACCGGCTCGGTCCACGGGCTGAGGGTGCCGTAGGAATCCTGGGCACGGGCACGCACTTCGATTTGCGTCGTTGTCGCGGGGTTCCCCAAATCGACGGGGCAACTCCACGATCCAGCAAACGGTTCGGCGACTGGACAGTTGATCAATTGCCCGTCCACATCGAGCGTCACCAGCGTGACCCCTGCCGGATCGCTCACCAGCCCGGAGAAGGTCCGCACCCCTGCCTGTGCGCTGTTCCCGTTCGTGGCAATCGTCAACCCTTGCGGGGCACCGTTGTCCACCGGGTTCAACGCCCAGAGCCAGTCAAACGCCCCGTGTTCCTCGTCCGACAGGGTGAGGAGCAGTTCGGCAGAACCGTTTAACGCGGGGTTGATCAGACCGTCAATTTGCAAGGTGTTCGAGATACCCACCCCCACATCGCCCAGGCTGAACGTGGCCGTATCGCTTCCATTGCTGAACCGCAACGCCCCGAACGCCTGCGCTGTCACCTGAACGTTTTCCGCCACCTGATCGCCCAGGTTTTGATAATGGAGGGTGTAGGCGATCGTTCCATTCCCAAGTGTCACCAGATTCAGGGCAAAGGGCAGGGCTGTATCGGGCACCCCATCGTTGTCCGCATCTAGCCGCGCGTTCGGGGTCAGCAGGTCAAACAGCCCTTCGTTGAGATACCCCGTCGTGATACTCCCCGCCGAACTGGTCAGACTCGCCTGCACATCCCCGCCGACGACCTTGCCCCCGTCCGGGCGCACGCCATCGGACAGCGCGGGGATGGCGTAAAACTGGGTGAGTTGGAAATCGCCAAAATCTTGGGCCGGTTGAAGGCGCGGGCTGTTCAACGGATTTTTGCCCGGCGCGGTAGCCCAGAGTTGGAGCGCGTCTTCGTCCGTTGCCACTGCGAGCAGGTTGAGCGCGGCTCCAGGCGCGAGGCCCACCCAGGCAAAGGGCAGGATCACGTCTGTGCGCGTGGCGTCCGCGCGGAGGTGGTCGGCGGTCAGGGTTTGGGTTAGCGTCCAACTGCCATTCCACTGATAGAGTTGGGCGGTCGTGCCGTCTTCAAGCCAGAGCAGATAATCCGCACCGAAGGCGTCCGGCAGGCTGACCACCGGGCCAGTCGGATAGGGGTTGTAGAGGGACGTTGCGCCGCCCGCCCCGGTGTCCAGGTAGAAGAACAGGTCGCCGTCGCCGTTCCAACTTGCGCCCGTCCAGGCCATGCGGAGGGTGTCAGTGTTCCAGGAAGTGTAGAAACGCTGGATGGGGTGCGCCTCGTTGAGACGGTGCAACGCGCCATCCGAGGCGATCAGCGTCGCGCCACTTTCCGTCCAATCCAGCGAAGTGAGCGGGGTAACGAGGTCGGGCGTGGTGGGAGCATCTACGAAGAATGGGCCAACCGTTTGCACTGTTTCGTTGCCCAGCCCATCGCGGGTGATCAGGTGTGCAAAGTAAGTCTGCGCCTCCGCCGGGGTGAACTCGAAGTGCAGGGTTCCATTGCCCAGGCTGGTCAGGGCGTTGGCATCGGGATCGGCGCTGGTCGTGAAACCTACCAGATATTCAGCAATCCCACTTCCGTCGGTGCTGGCCGTCCAATCAAGGACGAGAGTCGGATCGGTTTCCCGCACCGTGTCGCCGGGCAGGAGGGGGAACAGGGCATTGTTTGGGTCACGATATTGGGCGGTGATTTCCACGGCCTGCGGAACGACGACATCCACAACAATATTTTGCGTGGTGGTCACCGTCCGGTTGAGCGAATCGGTGAGGCGGACAGTGACGGGGACGGAGACACCATCCATCGCCGCGTCCACATTCCAACTGAAGGCCCAGGTTCCTTGATTGAGGGTGGCAGGCAGGAAGGGTTCTCCTGCGCCGGGTTGCACTTCTATAAGCGCGTTGCCGGGGACGTTCGTCGTACCGGTCATCACGGCGGGAATGGCGAGATTTTCCGGGCCTGCAACCGCGTCCGTTTCAAGGGAAATCGTCGGGGCGGTGGTGGCGATGAAGATTTCGATGGGGCGGGCGACCGTTTGCACATTCCCGGCCCAATCTTCCGCCAGGGCAACCAGGATGAAACGCCCGTCAGCGGTCGGGGTGAAGACGGTACTCCAGGCGACGTCGGTCAGTTGATCTTCCGCCAGGTAGTCTGCGCTGTATATTTCTACATCGTTGAGCAGAAGGCTCAAGCGTTTGAGCGAGTTGTCCGCATGGGCGTTGCCGCTGATCGAGATGGGGTCAAGGGTGTTGAACAACGCGCCATAGGTTGGGGTGAGGATGGCGGTGTCCAGCGCGGGGATGTAATCCGGCTCGGGGTCGTCCATGATCGGGGCGAGCGACCAGGGCAATTCCATCACCGGGGAAGCGTAGTTCAGGTTCAGGGGAGCGGTTTCCCCGCGCGAGGGGGGAAATTCGCCTTTTCCATTCACTTTGGTCCGGGTATGCACGCTGTCGGTTTGCAGGAGGGGTTTCGCAGATTCCTGTGCATCGGAAGAAAAGAAAGACACCACCTGCCCCCAAAGGTTGGAAAACCACACGACAACGCCCGTCTCTCTCTCGAACGCGCCGATGTCGCACGCCGTCCCCTGCGGGCGAGAGATGCCGCGCTGGTCGGTGGCTTCACATGCCGACGTGTTTGCCACATCCAGCGCGGGACTGCCAGCGAGCAAGGCATGGGTCCAGGTGGAGCCACCGTTATCTTGCAACGATCCCAGCACGATGACAAAGACATCACCGGGGAGGACAGTCAGATCGCCCGTACCGCTCAGGGAACAGCCCGTCCCGTCGCCGGTCAGGTTGTAGCCGAGGGAGGTGAGTGGGGTGTTGCAGTCGGCGTTGAAGGCGCTTCCGCTTCCGGCGCTGGTGTTGCCTGCAATGAGGCTGTTTTGGACGTTCACCGCGCCAGAGGAGAGTTGTACGCCGCCCGTGCCGCCTTCGGTGGGAACTTCCCCGCCGCCGGTTGCCGCGTTGTTGGCAATGGTCATGTTATTGAGATGGACGGTACCGCCCCCTGCGACCATGAGGCCGCCGCCCGTATTCGAGGCCGTATTGCCGGAAATCGTGCTGTTGATGAGCGTGGCAGTGCCGAAATCCACATCGATCCCGCCGCCGTTGAATGCGGTATTGGCGTACACAGCACTGGCGGTCAGCGTCAAAATGCCAGAACTGGCAATTCCACCGCCGACATCGCCCGTGTTGTTGAATACGGCAACGTTGGAGAGCAGGAGGTTCCCAGTATTTTGGATGCCGCCCCCCACCGTTCCAAATCCATCCGTGATCGCCACCCCAGACAGAGTAACGTTGCCGGAAAGGACGTTGAAGACCCGGCTCAAACTGCCCGCGCTCACGGTCAGGGTACTGGCCCCCGGCCCTTGCAGAACTACGTTGCTGGAGAGGGTAAGTTCGCCTTCGGTCAGGGTAAGCGTGCCGTTCAGCCCGCCTGCAAAGACGATGGTGGTGGTTCCGGCGCTGTTGTTGGCCGTTTCGATGGCATCGCGGAGCGTGGCACAGTGATTGTTTCCGTCACACGGCGCGGGCGTGCCGTCGCCCAACGTGTCCACGATCAGCGCGCCGGCGATGGGGGTCGCGGTTGCGGTGGGTGTGGGGATGTTCGTCGGGGTTTGGGTTGCGGTGGGCGTATTCGTTGGGGTTGCGGTGGGCGGGGCGGGGACAAAGCCGAGCACAATCCCGCCACCAAGCGACAGTGCAGTACAGCCGTTGCTCCCGAGGATACCCTGCGCGGACGAGTTCGGGGCGAGCGCGGCCCGGTACAGGCCGGTGAGTTGCGTCCAATAGACGTATCCGCCCGCGACATCCACGGTCAGGCGGAGCGGGGTGCCATCATCGCCACAACTGCCTGCTGTTCCGGTGGAGATGGTGACGAGGTTTTGCCCGAGCAGGTCGGCGCGGCGAATCTCGTGGGAGGTCGCTTCCGTCCAATAGACGAATTCGTTCGGTCCGTCCACCGTCACCCCGTTGGCGATGCCCACAATGCCCGTGACCACCGAAGTTTGAACAGCGGGGGCGGTTATATCAACCCATTTGATCGTACTGGTGCCGCCATTGTTGTGCGCCCAGTAGAGGTGTCCGCGTTCGGCGTCCAACGCTAACGGGCCGCCTTCGTTGACGAGCAAGGTGAGGGTGGTGTTTTGCAGATCGTAGGTGTAGATCTGGCTTGCACTGCTGAGGTAGAGAATTTGCCCGGCAACGTCGAGGGCCAACCCGCGCGGGTCGGTGAAGTTCGTCACCATCTCCTGCCCGGAGCCATCCAGGTTCGAGCGCATGATGGTATTCGCCGTCCGGTCGCCCCAGTAGAGTTTGTCGTTCACATCATCGAGCGCGACGCCGGAGGGGTCTGCCCCCATCGCGCCGAGGCCAAACGCACTGGAACCGCCATCTACGATATAACTTACCATTTGCCCGTTGCCGCCGGAGCCGCGCGTGTAGAAGATGTTTTTCGTCTCGCCGCTGGGGGTCGGGGTGGGCGGGATACGGGTGGGGGTGTTTGTTGGGGTTGGCGTTGGCGTATTCGTTGGGGTGTTGGTCGGCGTATGCGTCCGCGTGTTGGTCGGCGTGTTCGTCCCGGTCGAGGTCGGCGTCGGGGTGCTGGTGCCGGTATTCGTCGGGGTGGGGGTCGGAGTACCCGTGCCGGTGTTGGTCGGCGTCGGCGTCGGCGTCGGTG
>JABWBV010000567.1 GCA_013359445.1 Anaerolineales bacterium
CTGTGAATGTAAAGTCTGTAAACTGGGTTTCCACCGGCATCAGATCGGTGATGCTGAATTGGGTTGCGGGGGTTCCCGTGGTGTTGGAGTAAATGAGCGTATATAAAATGGTCTCGCCGGGTTCCACGATGCTGATGATACCCGCCTGGGGAAGGGGATCGGCGAGGGTGGCCTCTCCGAGGGTGGCCTCTGCGGGAGCGGCCTCCGCTCGTTTTTCGATGAATAACTCTGGGGCAAAGGTCAAGAGACTGCTCGCAACATCGGGGGCATAGGCCATGAGGAGCGGAATCTGAGAATCGACATCTGTGGCGGTACTGCTTTGGCCGGGGGCGTTCGTTAGATGGGTGATGACTATGGTGTTGGGGTCTTGATCGGCGGCATCATCCGTCATGTCCAAAACGATGAAATAGGTCTTGGACTCGCCGTATTCGAGCGTGAATTCGATTTCATTGCCAGGGAGCGTAATCGTCGAAAAGCCACTTACCAAATCCAGATCAATAACCGTCCAGGCCAGGGTGTCCTGATCTTCTTCAAATACCCCTGACCCATTATCCAGATAAACGTGAAGGTTTTCGATAAGTGCGTTGGCTTCTGATTCTCCCATCACATTGCCTGGTTCTTCCTCAAAGAAAAACGCCAACGAACTTAACTCAATATTGGCATCGGCATTGCGCCCGTTGTGGGTGAAGGTGAGCGTCATGATACTGACGGTTTGCCCTTCGCTGATCGCTTGTGGGGAGGTATCCACCGTCGGCAGGGCGAACTGTCCCCCGCGGTTGCCCCACCAATGCACCAGATTGCCAGTGTTGGCGGCGCTGAGAATGTCGGGGCGTCCATCTCGATCCACATCCATCACATGCACTGCGACCGCTTCCGGGACGGTGTCCGAGACAAGATGTTCGCTCCAGAAGAGTCCATCGCCCTCCGTGTTCTCAAACCAGACGACGGTGTTATCGTTTTGGGCCGCGCCGACCACGTCCGTATCGCCGTCGAGGTCCAGGTCTGCACCATACACCGACTCGGCATTCGCAAAATTACTCCCAATCAACGTTTGATCCTCATTGAAGGTCCCCAAACCATCGGTGTTTTCCCACCAGCTAAATTCCTGCGCCAGATTGGATGCGCCGAGCACATCCAGGTCACCGTCCCCATCCATATCCGCCGCAAAGGTCGAGACTGGCCCGTCAATCGCGGTGTCTATCGGTTGTTCCGCCCATGTTGTCCCATTGCCCGCGGTGTTTTCCCACCAGGAAATGGTATCGTTTGAATAGGCGGACCCCACCACGTCTAAATCCCCATCCCGATCCAGGTCCGCACCCAAGATGGACGTTGCCCCGCTATACCCGGTTGCAATGGTGTTCCGTGGCCCAAAATCTCCCTCGCCATCCAGATTCTCCCACCAGGAAATGAACCCACCGGAAAACGCCGCCCCCAGCACATCCTGATCCCCATCGCCATCGACATCGCCAGCCGCCACCCAAAACGCGCCCAAAAAAGTAATATCGATAGAATTAGCGCCCCCAAAATTTCCAGCGCCATCGTTGGCCCACCACACCACATCGTTGGAGACCGTCCCCGCCCCCAGCACATCGGGACTGCCATCCCCATTCAAATCTGCTACAAACAAAGACCTCACCCCAGACAGGTTGCCAAAGCTGTTTTTGGTCCAGTTGGTGCCGTTGCCCAGGTTGTTTCGGTACCAGGCAACTTCGTTGGTGTTACTTGCCCCGGCCAGCAGGTCTTGTTTGCCATCCCGATCAAAATCTGCGCCCGCGACGCTGAACGCGCCACTCATATTACCGTCTACCACAATCGCCGCATCCAGAGGAAAATAGGCATTCCGATGAACGGCCGTGTTTTTCCACCAAACGACGCTATCGGCTTCGTCCGCGGCCCCTACCACGTCTACCAACCCATTTCGGTCGAGGTCTAGCACGGCAATCGCCCGTGCCCCATCAAATGAAGGCGAGACCGTATATTCCTGCCAAAGGGACGCATTCCCCGCTGTATTGTCCCACCATAGAATTTGATCAGCGGTCTGCCCGGCCCCGACGATGTCATTATCACCATCGCCATCCATATCGATGGCCTCCACCGCGGTCGCGCCCGCGAAAGTGCTCGTGATGGGGTGATCCACCCACCCCTTTCCGGTCCCGTTGTTTTCAAACCAGGCGACGGTGTTCTCGCTCGCGAAAGCGCCCACCAGATCGGGATCGCCATCTTTGTCCATGTCCGCCACCGCTAATCCGTTGGCCGCGGCGTAATTCCCGCTCACGGCTAAGGGCGTCCAGGTGGTTCCTACGCCATTTTCGTTGCGCCACCAGGAAATCTCGTTGGCATCCTGTGACCCTACGGCCAGGTCCATATCACCATCTCGATCCAAATCTGCCGCGAGGGCGGCCTGGGGGGTGGTGAGGCCCACGCCCACCGTGCGGCGGGTCCAACTGGTTCCATCCCCCGAATTTTCGTACCAAAGCACCGACTCGGATGAGGGGACCGTTCCGACCACGATCACATCCTGGGCACCATCGCCGTTTACATCGGCCACAAATAGCCCGGTCGCTTCATCCAAAAAGGAGTCGATCAAGGTGGTTTCCCATGCGCTGGCGTTTCCGTTGAGGTTATTCCACCAGAGCACATCCCCGGTCGTCGCAGAGATCCCGACCACGTCTGGGGCACCATCGCCGTTCAAATCCGTGGCGAGCGCGTCAACCGCGCCTGGCAGGGTGTTGGTGAGCACATTCGATGAACTCCAGGTGAAACCGTTTTCGGAAATGTTTTCCCACCAGACGATTTCATTTTCGTTATACCCGGCGGAGAGCAGGTCAAAATCTCCGTCTTGATCAAGGTCTGCCACTGCGATGGAATACGCGCCATCAAAACTCCCGTTAACGAGAATTTCGGCCCCAAAGGGAACCTCTGTGGCGGTGACCCGTGTGGCGAGTTGGATGGCACTTATTCCAAGAATGAAAAGCATGACCAATAAAAGTCCACGTACAATTAAATACCGACCAGTACGGAGAGAAGAAAAAATTGACATGTCGCTTACTCCAAGGGGACGTTTTCTGGGATAGGAAACGTCATAGTAAATCCAGAAACGCATGACTCGCAATGACCTCAGACGCTAGGGACGCCAAACGATTGAAACCGATAGGCCACTTAAAATCGGCGAGTTCCTGAAATTAATCTTGTCTGACCCGAAAATAAAACGGTCCTACCGGGATTAACGGGATAGAAACCCGAATTTTCCCGCCAGAAATGGAAGAGCCAATAAAACGCATGGGCCTGGCAAGGTGGATGATGATGATATGCGTGATTATACAATAGACCTGGAAGGGAACGCATGGACTTGGGTAAAATATGTAACGTCTGGTTTCAGACGACATCTAACTATGCAGGCATTTTTCGCCTTTGCATTTGGGCGAGTCCCCAGGCCGATTATTTCAATACAATTAGGAGTTTCCATGTCTCAAAAAACAAAAAAAGCACAACCACGGGCTTCCAAAGGGAAAACCACCCGTACCGCCGACCGTTTTCAGCTTTGGTGGGTGCTGGCCGCCGTGGCCGTACTGGCTTTAGGCGGATTCTGGCTCTTCCAACAACTGAATACCCCCACCGCGGCAACTTCCTCTGCCCTCCCCCTGGAAATTTCGGTGACGGAAGCCTATGAGAAATACGAAGCCGGAGTCTTTGTGCTGGATGTCCGCACCCCGGAAGAATGGACGGAATACCACGCCCCCAATACGACTCTGATCCCCCTCGATCAACTTGCCGCCCGCGTGGACGAGATTCCCAAAGACCAGGAAATTGTCGTTATTTGTCGGTCGGGCAACCGCAGTCAGGAAGGGCGCGATATCCTTTTATCTGCCGGGTTTGAACAGGTCACGAGCGTTGCAGGGGGCTTGAACGAATGGCGCTCAACTGGCTATCCTGTGGTTAGTGGGCCATAGGTTTCTCGGGCTAACAACTGCCCAAGCTGGATAGTTCCGATTTACAAATCAATGTCTCCCAAAGGGAGACATTTTTATTTAACCCCATTGACAACTCTGCCGGACTTCGTATAATTAATTCGATAATCATAGAAATAAATTGAGTGTGACCCCTATGCAAAACGAAGAATTAATGCAATTTTTTAAGACCTTTGTGGATGTCGAACGGCTAAAACTCGTGGGCGTCCTCGCCCAAGGCCCTGTAACCCTCCAAGAACTGACCGCGCACCTTCAAATGCCTGGCTCGGAAGTCCTCCGCCACCTGGAACAACTCCTCGAAACAGGCCTGGTACAAGCTACGCGTGGGCAAGCGGGGGCGGACGTATTTGAACTCCAACCCCAAATGCTCGAAGAGATGGCAAAACGACAATTTGCCCGCGCCCGCGCCCAAGCCCCCCCCATCGTAGACCGTCGCCAAATCCCCCACGATTTCACCGAAGAAGAGCGAAAAGTCCTCCTGAATTACACCCTGCCCAACGGAGAGATCAAACAGATTCCCCTTCAGCCCAAAAAACAGCAAATCCTGATCCGCTAC
>JABWBV010000042.1 GCA_013359445.1 Anaerolineales bacterium
AGCAGCAGCTTCGCGACGAAGGCTGGTATTCTCAAACAACGGAGTCCCACACACATAGGGTTGGCCTTCGGCATCGTGCGTCATCCAGACTTTTTTGCCCGTTTCTTCATCCCAAACCCAACGCGGAGTTGGAGCCTGGCAGAACCGGCGGCGCATGGCGATCCAGTTGTCTGCCTTGACGGGGGTGACGAATTTGCCGGGGAGCGGTGCGCCGGATTCGGGATCATATCCATCGGCGACGATGGCCCCGCACCCCGGACAGGTGCAGACTTGAGCCAGATGAGCTTGCCGTTCACCCTCTTCGTCCATATGCCAGACCTTAACCCGCTTTGTCCGCATCGCATTGACACGTCCGGGGCCAAGTTTGGCCGTTTCGTAGCTGAGGATGGCGAAGCTCTTTTCTGGGAGCAGGCCGCGTTGGTATTCATCCACGAATTGGGCCAAGCTGTATTTTCCAGCCGTTTCGCGCCCGTGGTTGGCGTCGCGGGGGATGTCCAGCCCGAGCCAGGCGAATCCGCCCGCCCGACCGTCGAGCAAGCTGGGCTGTTTGGCGTTTTTCCGTTTGGGGGGCGTATCTTTCTCCGCCCGTTTCAGCGCGCCTTCGAGGGCGCGCCAGATGGGGTGAGTGAGGGGGATGCCCTGGTCTTTGGCTGTCAGCATAATTTTGCCCAGACAGGAACCCGTGGTTAGCCCTTCGAAGGCGTCTTCATCGAGCTGTAGCCCCAGACTTTCCAGCCAGCGTCCGATCTTTTCCGGTTTGGGGAGCGGCTTGACCCCGACCGTGATCACCCGGCCTTCTGCGCCAGGGGTCACGTCAGGGATTTCCTTCGGCCAGTTCTCCTCGCCGGTGACAATGCCAGGGCCAGCGACCAGGACCGGATACGGCGACCGCTTTGAACTCGCGTGGCGTTGTCCGAGGGCAGTTTGCAGATATTCGGCGATGGCAATAGCCACGGACGTTTTGCCACTGCCCATTTCTGCCATCAGAATCCCAGCTCTCGCTTTGAGGAGTAGGCGTCCGTTGGCGATGGTCAGGTGGCGCTGGAAGTCCGTCAGGCCGGTTTCGTCCCGTCCGGGGAGTTTGCGCTCCCGCGAGAGCAGGTCGAGGGCTTCCCATTCCCATTTTTCCGGGTTCATCTCGTATTGGGGGACGTTACGCGCCATCACCACGGCGGCCAGCTGTTCGACGTGCGTCTTAAGCAGTTCCGCGATTTCCTGTGGGCTAACGGTCGTGCGAAGTGCGCCGGTTTCATCGAGCGTGGTCAGAATGGTCTCGAACCGTTCTTCAACATCCACCCGGCGCATTGTGCGTTTGCGGCCTTTGTCTTCGATGACAATTTGGGAATCTTCCTCATCCCCACCGTTGACGACGACACTGTACTTGCGCTGTCCGCCTTTGAGTAGGAGCGAGGCCCCGTGATGCTGGACCAGGTTCGTTCCCAACAATCCGCCCGACAACTGTGAAGCGATGTGCCCTTTTTTGGGCGTGATGACCGGGTGCAAGGCAGGCGGTTCCCCTTTCGGGCGCAGGTCGCGCCAATCCTTGCTGTTGGTCTCCAAACTGGCCGCGGCCAGGTGCGCTTCGCGTACCATCGCTTCATCGGAAACGGCATGATACTGAAAGCGAAACGGTTTGCCCTGTCTGCCTTTGAGAGGGGAGAGGGGCAACGCGTACTCGCCCTGGCCCGCGTGTAGTTCGGGCAAGTGTCCCTCCGCCCAGGCCAGGATAGAGGTGTATTCTTCCTGGGTGGGGGTTTTGTACATTGCCCGGCGCACCCCGAAGATCACCACCTGTTTGAAGACCGGGTAATCATCGTCAGTCAGGCGGAAACAACGCATATCCTTGTACCACCCGGCCAGATGGCGGGCGATCCGTTCGTTGATGCGGGCGTGGGGGATGATATACACTAGTACCCCGCCCGGAACGAGCAAGGGCGTGGTCGGAAGCAGGAAAGTTTCTTCCAGCCGCATCCCACCGCCGGTCATTTCCTGACCATCGTAGGGGGGATTCAACAGGCACAGGGAATAGGTTTCGTCGGTCAGGACCGCGTTTTCGTAGCCCGTGTTGAGCACATGCGTGAGGGTTTCCGACGCATCCGCCGCACGGGTGTCCGAGAGTTCGATGCCGTAGGTTTCCAGGGGATGGCCGTGGGCGGCGAGAGCGGCCAGCGCTTCCCCGCGCCCACAACAGGGGTCGAGGGCGCGCCGAAAACCGGGCTGAGGAGTGGCGAGCCACGTCAGAATCAGAGATAGGCTCAGGTCAGGGGTCGGGTAATACCCGAGCTTGGCTTGTCCAGCGAGTCGCATGGGATTGTTCCTCCGTTTGATTTTCCCGTGGGAGGACGCGGTGCAGCCCGTCGGGGCGCAGACGCGTCCCAACGGGGTGATGCTAATTGAAATGAATGATTAGACCCGGACGGGTTGACGATTGGGGAGTGAGATGGGCAGGCGGGTGACGCTTCCCTCCAAAGTGAGATGACCCGAACGCACACCTTCGGCGATGATTTCGCCCCAAGGCGCGGGTTCGAGCCAAAAGCCTTCGGGCACAGGCCCGCCCGTTTTAAGGGGTTGAGCATATTCCCGGTGAAGGGCTTCGGCTAACAGATAGTCGCCCCAGTCTGTGCGAATTGGGTAAGGGGTTCCCTGTTCGAGCATGGCGGCGAGGGCCCTTCCTGACGTCATCCCTGGCCAGGCGAGAATGCCAAAAGGTTTGGTGCTGTCCTCGATCTGGCACAAATCCGGGGCGATGAGCCGCAGAAACTTGGACCGTGCGCGTCCGGCAAGATTGGGTGACTCGGCGGTCAGGCGGTGGTAGCGACGGCGTAACCCGCGGACGTAGTATGAACGAACCGGTTCGTATTCCCGGTCCGGGTCTTCGTCCACGAGACGCAGCCATTCCCCGCTCCCGTCCACCAAAGAGGCCCAGATGGCCCCGAGGAGTTTGGGATGCTGGGGGGCTAATTCCAGCCAGACGACGATGTTTTCCGGGGTGACGGCGTAACTACGGACGACCGCTCCCGCTGAATGGTTGTAAATGCGAATGATGTTCATGACGATTGCCTCCGTTGTAGGGTGTAGAAACGGAATTCGCCGTTTCCTTCGACGGACCAGGGGTGATCAGGCGAGGGGAACGGCGAATGCAATATTTTCTTCAAATCCTGATAAAGATTAAACAACGTTAAATCTTATTAAGGTAAAATGGTTGCGAAAGGAAGTTTTCGATTGGAGGTTCTCGTGAAAAACGCCTTTGCCATCCTGTTGATCTTCCTCCCAATTCTCTTCATCTTTATACCCAAAGCATATCCAACGCGGTCAGTAGAAACAGTTGAACTCGATTCTACCGTTGATACTAACCTTGGTGAAAATGCCTGTAAGGTTGATACGGCAATCCTCCAGTCGTTCTACACCCTACACAACCACAAAAGCAACTGACTCAAATGATGGCGTTTGAGATGCCGATGGTTCGTATATAGTGTGAGATCCTCAGACATCGTGATTGACAAAGGCGGATTAGATCGTGTGTTTGAATATCATGGAAACATCACGATGTCTGACTTGAGCATTCAGTATGGTCTCAAAGGTTGTGCCTTTCCCGCCACAACGGAGGATCTCCTGAAGTGCCTGAGGGGATTGCATTTGCGGAGCAGCTATTTTTGCCGGTGGTGAGCCGGTAGTTTCAAAGGTGGGGTGGACTTGGGCAAGTTCACCCCACCTGCCCAAAAATATTGAAAAATACAAAAGGAGTGTCCCATGAAAATTTATCGCTATTTCTCCTCAATGATGTTGACGGTTTTTCTTATCCTCATGGTGCGTGTGGCTTGGGGGCAGGCGGAGGAGCAGGCTGCCTCGCCCACCGCTGGCACGACGACCCGCGTCTCAGTAGCGAGCGATGGGACGGAAGG
This sequence comes from Anaerolineales bacterium, assembly GCA_013359445.1. Lineage (GTDB taxonomy): Bacteria > Chloroflexota > Anaerolineae > Anaerolineales > JABWBV01 > JABWBV01. The sequence continues at coordinate 3,903 of JABWBV010000042.1, forward strand.
GAATTGGTATTCTGAGGTCTCTTCCATCTCAGCGGACGGGCGTTACGTAGCGTTTGAATCCGAGGCCAACAATCTGGTCAGTGGGGATACGAATGGGAGACAGGATATCTTTGTGCATGACACGCAAACCGGGCAGACCACCCGCGTTTCGGTGGCGAGCGATGGGACGGAAGGGAATTCGCTTTCTCAAGACATTTCCATCTCAGCGGACGGGCGTTACGTAGCGTTTGAATCCGAGGCCAACAATCTGGTCAGTGGGGATACGAATGGGTACGGCGATATCTTCGTACATGACACGCAAACCGGGCAGACCACCCGCGTTTCGGTGGCGAGTGACGGGACGGAAGGGGATTATTGGCCTTATTACCCTTCCCTCTCGGCCGAAGGGCGGTACACGGCGTTTATGTCCCACGCCAGCAATCTGGTCAGCGGGGATACAAATGAGGTTCCCGATATCTTCGTACATGACACGCAAACCGGGCAGACCACCCGCGTTTCGGTGGCGAGCGACGGGACAGAAGGGAATCAATGGTCTGTGGGCAAATCTTCCCTCTCGGCGGACGGGCGTTACGTAGCGTTTGAATCCGCAGCCAGCAATCTGGTTAGCGGGGATACGAATGGGGAATACGATATCTTCGTGCATGACACACAGACTGGACAGACCACCCGGGTTTCGGTGGCGAGCGATGGGGCGGAAGGGAATTATTGGTCTTTCTACCCTTCCCTCTCTGCGGACGGACGATATGTGGCGTTTCACTCCTCTGCCAGTAATTTAGTCAGTGGAGATACGAATGGGTACTCTGATATCTTCGTGCATGACACTCAGACCGGACAGATCACTCGGGTTTCGGCGGCGAGCGATGGGACGGAAGGGAATGGCAACTCTGTTGCCCCTTCCCTCTCTGCGGATGGGCGCTATCTGGCGTTTTTCTCCGAGGCCAACAATCTGGTCAGCGGGGATACGAATGAATGGTCTGATGTCTTCGTGCATGATCGAGGGGGAGAAGGGTTTTCCATCTCCGGCCAGATCGTAGACCTTTCCGGCCACCCGCTCGAAGACGTTCAAGTAGAAACCAATACCGGGGACATGGGCGTAACGAATTCCGCCGGGAGTTTTACGATTACAGGAGTTAGCGCCGGAACGTATACCCTGACGCCTGGCAAAGCGGGTCATGCGTTTCAACCTCCGTCCCGCACAATTTCTGTCCCGCCGGATGCAACGGAGGTGAATTTCGTTGGGCAGAATAAGCCAGTGGTAGTGCTGGTGCATGGGTTTCAAGGTCTTACCCCGAATCCTCTCAATTGTGACGATGATAATTCTGAACAAAGCCCCATCGAAGTATATCATTGGCCGGAAACCCCTGCAGATGATGGAATGAAAGAGGCGAGAGATTACTGGGGCGATATGCCGGGCTGGCTGGCTGGAGAGTATGATGTCTGGGTCGCGCAACTCCAAACCAGCCGGAATCGCGGTACGCCGCCTCTCGGATTTAACGGTGAATGTTTGCGTAATCAAATCAATTACGTTGTGGAACAAACGGACCAGGCCACCATTACCCTGATAGGCCATTCCATGGGTGGATTAGTCAGCCGGGCTTGCCTGAATGACGGCGATTGTCGTAATCATGTTGACACACTGGTCACTCTTGGCTCGCCTCACGCAGGTTTACCGGCTGGTGGGTTGGCTCTAATCTTGGGAATAGATTGTGTGTGGGTCCCAGGGGTTTGCCAGATGTCTGACAAATTGATGCCGATCTTCAATGGAATAAATACAAACAAAAGCGGGATAGATTACTACTTTATTGGGGGAGACGGCTCCAGTGGACCAGAACATTCACACCAGGATAAATGGAATTGGCTAGGAGCTGGTCCCAATGATGGACTTGTCGGAAAACACAGTGCAGTTGGCTGGAAATGGATATGGCCGTCGTTCAAATGGTTTGAACCCTGGTGGTGGGAAGATAACTCGCCTCCCCAACAATACTGGACGGATGAATTTCATTCGACGTACTATTCTTTCGAAGGCAACACCCAAGTACGCGATGATTATTACCATGCGCGTTTGGACAATGACCATAAAAGCAACGCTTACGAATGTTTCACCATCCTGTTGGCGGGCAACGCTTCCCCCGCCACTTGCAGCCCCGCGGATACCCTACTCCAAACCCCCGCGCAAACTACTGCCCTTTTCCAGCCTACGGCCCTCCTTGCAGGCACCCTCACCAGCGGGCAAACCCTCTCCCCTACGCTCCAGATAGACACTTCCAGTGAAACCACCTTCTCCCTTTCCTGGTACACCGGCACGATCACCCTCACCCTCAAACGCCCCGACGGGCAGGTCATTGACCCGGCTTATGCTGCCGCTAACCCCGGCGAAGTGGCTTACGCAACCGGCGCAGGCGGGGCCGAAGTCCCCCCCTTCGCCACATACAGCTTTACCACCACCCTGCCTGGGATATGGACGCTCGTCATAGACGGCACCGCTCTCGGCGCGCCGGAAACTGCCTATTGGGCTTATGCCCTGCTCGAATCTGGCCGTACCCTAACTGCCGGGGTTGACCAACCCTATTTCGCCATCGGCGACACCGCAACCCTGACCGCCACCTTGCAAAGCGGTGAGGTGGGACTGTCCGGGATCACGGTCATGGCGGAAATTTTGCGTTCGGATGGGATGACCGAAACCATTTCCCTCACCGATCTGGGCGGGGGAAACTATGCCGCCTCCTACCCCATCCCCAATGCGCCGGGTTACCTCTCCCTTGCGATCCGGGCAGCGGGAAATGACAACGGCATCGCATTTACCCGGCAGGAAAACATGCTGGTCATGGTGGCTCCGCAAAATGCACAATTCACAGGGGCATACAGCGATCAGCCTGAAGACAGTGACGGCAATGGCTTGTACGAATGGCTGCACTTCGACGCAGAAGTCAATGTTGTGGAGGCAGGCGACTACATCGTTTCCGCGCTCCTGGTCTCTGAGGATGGGCAATTGATCAGCAGCGTCTCGACAGATGTCACCCTCACGACAGGAATTCAGACGGTTACTCTCTCTTTCGATGGGGACGACCTTCGCAACCGGCAACTGGACGGCCCCTACACCATCACCAACCTACAAATCACCGAAATCACGCTCGGCATTCCGAGCCAGCTTTTGGAGAACATACACGTCACGCCCGCATACAGCTGGCAAGATTTTGGACGAACCATGCTCTCATTGCCGATCTTTTTGCCGATTGTTATCAAGTAGAAAATCTCATTTCTTTAAATTATTTAAATGTTGGAGGGGCAGAAAACCACCCGCTCCATCATTCGTTCATCGTTGCGTGAGTTTCGCTAAAACAGCTTGTTCAGCCTTTTTTGGATCCTCGCCACGGCGAATGGCCGCTTCGATGGCTTGCGCGATTTGCAAGATGACTTGCGCGGACAGATTGAGGGGGACGGAGTTAGAGTTCATAGTTGCCAATCCTCCGTAATCGTTCATCGGTTTTGTAATCGCCGGAAAACAAGTAGCTGAACACCCAAATGCTGTAAGCGATCAGGCCAACGATAATGACACCTGCAATGATGATCATGAGAAATCTCCTCTTGTGCTGGATTTTGTTGGGCGGGTGGCCCTCGTAGAAACCGGAAATTCTTTCTGATTTCTATGAGAGGGAGGAGCAAGCAGATCGCTTGCTCCTCCACACCAACACAAGAGGCATTGCAGGCATCCTCAAATGAAGAGCGAGATGCTTTACCCCTCCACCTCTATGCTGTTGACGTTCTCACCAGCACACAGGTCGAAGGGCAAAGAGAATAGATGGAGACGCGCTAACCGCGCGTCTCCTATTTAGTTGTGAGCGTTTCGGTTAGAAACGCAGGGCCGGGAGGGCGGAGTTACTCGAAATCCGGCTCGTCTTCACCCGAAGCCGTATCGCGCGGCTTGTCCAAAAACTGGAAGGAGTTGGCGACCAGCTCCCACGAAGTGCGGGGGGTGCCATCTTGATCTTCCCAGCGGTTCTGGTGCATTTCGCCTTCGATGGCGACGAGACGGCCTTTTGCTCCGTACTGGTTCAGGAATTCCGCCGTTTTGTTGAAAGCGACGACGTTGAACCAATCGGGCTGGCTTTCATCTCCATTCCGGCGGGTGTCCACCGCGACGGAGACTTTGGTGAAGGGGGTGCCGGACGAAGCGAATTTCATCTCTGGTTCTTTGCCCAGGCGGCCAATGATGTGAATGTTGTTGACAGCAGACATGATGCTTGCCTCCAAAAAGGAATGTAAAGAGACGAGAGAGACGTTCTCTCAGAACTCACAAAAAGAATGATAGAGGTGGGGTTTATCGCCACTCCTCTTCTACTAGATTGAGCATGGCGCGTCCGACCGGACCGCCATGCCGGGTTTCGCACGCTTCCCGAACCGGACAGAAATCACATTGCCAGATTTCCTCAGGGGCCGCCAAAGGAGGCGGGAGGTTTGGGGTTGTGTGTTGCGCGACGCGGGCTTCGAGCAGGCGTTGCGCTTCGTTCAGGGGAAGGAGTTCAACGGGCAGGCGCATCAACCGGCGCATGTCCAGGTAGATGATTTCCCCCTGGTCAATTCCGATGCCATGTTCGGCGAGTAGGAGCCGGTACAGGCTAAGTTGTAAAGCGTCGTGAGAGCGGGGACGCGGGGGAAATTTGCGTTCCACCGTTTTTGTCAGGTGACGTTCGTCCGGACAGTGCGGGCAGGTGATCCATTTGGTACGGACCGAAGTTGTCCCCTCCTGGATGACTGCGCCACTCTCTGGGCACGTATAGGATTTCCACTCGGCGGGTAAGCGATTGGTGCTTTTGTAATCCAGTAAGCGCCGATGCGCCTGATCAATGTATACGAGATCAGGCTGACCGGAAATCTTGACCAAACCTTGATCCGTCTCCAAAAGCATGACAAACCGCTCTTCGGTGATGTCATGTTTGCCGGTATATGCGGCCATCCCCGCGTGAATGATTTGCCCGCGGAAGGTCCAAAAGGCCTCTGAGGGTTTCAGGTAGAAGTCCACTTCTTGTTTGAGCCGCTCTTTCCGTGGGCAAGACAACAAAGTGGTGACGGTCAAGCCGAAGTCGGGGGGACGTTGGTTGGTGAGAATGCCTCGTACGACGGGTTCGGTCATGTCGCACCCGGCCAACGCCCCACGCCGGGCACAGGCCAGGCAGGCCTCGGGGGTGATGGGTTCGTTGGTGGCGTCACAAATAAAACCTTTGAACATGGTTGCCTCCAAAAAGAAGTCGGCAGGCGGAAAAGCCTGCCGACTTAAGAAAATGCGCTCACACGATCCGTTGCCGGACCCGTGTCGTGCGAACGGAATGCCTGACACGGGAGAGGCCATAGGGGGATGAGTGCGTCCCAGGAACAGGGTAGTTCCTGGGAGATCAACCAGGATGATCCTGGATGATGGCCTGAATTAATGCTGAATAAATTCCGCAAATGGCCCGTGAATGTAACGGTACCGGTCGGCGTCCAACTCTGTGGGTTGGGTGTGACGGCGAGCAGGTTGCGGTTTACTCGAGGCGGATGAAGAAGTTTGGGCGTCCTCTTCTCCTTTCCGATTTCGTACAAACTGGCGCGCGGCCAAAGCAACTGCCGTTCCGGCAAAAAGGACGAGCATCGTCGGGGCGAGACAGAGCACACCGGTAGCGACCCCAAACAGCATGGGGATCATAAAGGGGACATTTTCGAACATAGCGGGAACCTCCGTTTGTAAGTGTCATGGGGTTCGGTATCAGGGGTCAGGTTGGGACTGACCTTTAGATACCAGAACTTGACAGGGATGGACTGGGGTGTGGCGACCCCATAGGTGAGTCGGAAAACTTTCAGGCTCACTCATCGGACAGCCACAAACAAAACTCCCGCGAAAACGCGGGAGTCTGTTTTCGTCGATGTGTTTCGCTAAGATCGCAAAGAAGCCGCAAAGGACACGAAGTTAAAAAAATCTTTGCGTTCTTTGCGATAATCTTCGTATCTTTGCGGTGAAAATATCTTGGACATCCATGCCCCCAATCAGGCGCGGGTGAATTGGATCAAACTCCGGGCGATGATGTATGTGGCGACACGGGAGACCCGGATTTCTGCTAGGTCGTCGCTGTTGGGCATCTCGGACAGGACGTCCACTTTCTGGGCTTTGATCAAAAACCGGCGCAGGTTTTCAAAATAGGCTTCATCGCGAAGAAAACCACTGATGCGGACGCGATCTTTGCGTTTGAGGGAGACCGAGGAACCTCCGACTTTGCCTTCTTCAAACAACACAGTCACATAATGAGCCTGGCGCAGGGGACGGCCATCATTGCCACCCGTGGGATCGAGGATGGGGGTGTTTTTGTCGTACACGGCCAGACGTGCGAGGACATCCAGCCGTCGTGCCCAGATGCGGGTGACGATGCCTTCGACTTCGACTTTGTTCAGGTGGAATTGTTCATCGGTTTGGGGTATGGGGGGAGAAATTTGCATGGTGCGACCTCCGTTGGGATATAGAATTAGAAAAATGCCCACGGAGATGGGGGGATCCATTTAGGGAGCGTCATCTCCGTGGGAGTTAGTTGGAAAAAAATTACCTCGATTTCTCGATTGTTAAAGTACATGCGCCACACCTGGTGGCGGGAAGTTGGCAAGGGGAGGCAGGCCAGATAGCCTGCCTCGAAGGGTGACAGGTTGGAGACGAGGGGAATCAGGCAGGTTGAGCCAGGGAAGTCAGATAGGCGCGAGCCTTTTCCTGGGTTTCCTGGCGTTCGGGGGTGGTGGCCTTCATTTCGTGGGCATACCACTCGACCCAGCGCGGTTCGAGTTCATCCAGCCGCTGGCCTTGATTCTTGCCCCACGGGATGACATAGGTCCCCAGGGCAGAGGTCGGTTCGGGTGGCAGTTCGCCTTCTCCGGCAGGGGTGTGCTCTTCCTCCGCTTTGCCATTCAGATGTCCGTTTCCGTTCGCGGTTCCGTTCACCTTGCCATTGGTTTTGCCATTCGCCCGCGTTTTCACTTCAGCTTGACCGTTTTTGCGCTCTTTCGGCAAAGCCCAGGCAGGGAGCGGTGGCGGGGCGACGATTTGCTTTTTCTGATCGTCGTATTCGCACCACTTTTGCGGGAGAAAGTATAGGTAGCGGCCCAGACCGAAATCCGCACAACAGCGTTTGAACCCTTGGGCAAAGGCCGTGGTCACCGTATTGGCCTCGTTCGGATCGGCCTCGCCCACGTTTTCGCGGGTAACGCCGCAAATCGTCAGGGCGATTTTGACGACCGCACCTTGCGCCCCGCCTAACTCGACATGGGTCTGCCATTGGCCGGGGACAACAGTATCCAGGCGTTCCTGGTAGCGGCGGGGGTCAACGTAAGCGGCCGCGAGGGCGCGCTTTTTATCTTTGGTGGTCGCTTGCGGCTTCCACTCAATCATCTCGCCAGGAAAAGGTTCCAGCAAAGCGGCGAGGGCTTCAGGGGTGAGAGTGTCCATGGACGGTATCCTCCGTTTGAAAATAATTTGAGGGTAGATACCCCTCGTCTCGGTTGTTAAAGTGCCTGTCAGAGAGTAGAGATTGGAGAATAGAGATGGGGGTATCCGATCTCCACTCTCAACTCTCGGCTCTCAATCCCACGCTTCGACCCACAAGGGCGTCGCAGGAGTGATGTCTTTAAAGCGGGTGCGGACGAGCGATTTGATGTCCGTGGCGACTCCGCGAAGTCTGGCAAGCTGACAGTCCCCAACCTGCCGTTCCCGTCCGGCAGGATCACGGGCACAGATTGCGATCCGGCCTTGTAACGCGGCCAGATTGCGCCATTTGGCCGGACGCTCTTTTGTACCTAATTCCACTTCAACAAAAAAACGTTCGCCCTCTTTTTCAACCAGCCCATCAGGGACCGCCGGGCCCTCGGTTTCGGGCATGAGGGTGACTGCGTATCCCCGCAACCGGGCGTGCATGGCAAACACTAACACGGCCAGGGTATGTTCGGGGAAGCGCGCCCCTTCGTGTAGGCGGTCGAGCCGTTCCCATTCCGATTCGACCGGCTCCCAACCCAAAATTTTGCACAAAGCCCGGCTCTCCTCAGACAACCGTACCAACGACAAACGGGTTTGTGGGCTGTTCATTTCCAACAGCGCGCCGGTAAACAAATGCCGTTCAGAAAGCTGGTTGATCGCTCGCCGTAGTGATCCCGATCCGGGTTGGATGCCTTCGGTATCGGCAATCAACCGGTCGAGTTCCAGCCGGGCATTCAACCCAAATTTTGCGAGGATAAATAGCGCCATGCTCTGTCGTCGCCATTGGAGGGGTTCTGGGGAGAGATGCCCATCAAACCGCGCGGGGATCGCAGGGGGTGCCCAGTTTTGGAGCGCGGTCAGGATTTGCCCGTGGACGCCAGCAGGCTGGATAGGAGAAGAAGAACTTTTCGGTACGGGTTCATAAAAATCGCTACCGGGGGAATTGCTTTCCAGGCGAGGGGACGCCATTGGAACTATTTCCCTTTCCTGTTTCAGGGTTTCGAGCAACGCGTGGGCTTGCGTCAATTCACTTTTTAACCGGTCAAACTCGGTTTTCGAGGGGGATGGCGACAGCGCACCATTTCCCCAGGTGGGTGGCAGGGACGTTTTCAGGGTCTCGTTTAAAAATGTGCGCCACTCGGTCGTGGTCCAGTTGGCGATGATTTGTGGATCATCCCGTCCAATGGCTTGCAGACGTTCCCCGGCCAGGCGCGCCCCGATCTCGGTGAGGAGTTTCCGCATTTCGGCAGTTGTGCGCTCGGCGGATTCGCGGCGTTGGCGTTCGGCCTGGAGTAAATCGTTCATCATCCGGGTTCCGATAGTCATCTGAGTACAGATGAGGTTCATTCCTCGGGTTGGGCGTTTTCAAGGGCGGTTACCACTTGCTTGAGCGCGTTCACCGCCACCTTCCGTTCAGCCACACCCACGGCCCAATCTTGAATGGTGAGGGCGGCTTCGAGGAGCAATTCCCGTGGGTGTTGGAGGGCGGGTTCCCCATCCGCAAGTTCCTGGGTCAAATTTTCTGCCTCAAGCTGTGCCCGGACAGGATCGGGTGGGCGATTGAGCAATTCCGCAAGTCTATCGGCGTCCCGTTGCAAGCGTTGAAGCTCGGCGGTGTACTGGCGCACCGCTTGCGTGACCTGCCACTCTGCCCACGTTAATACCTGCGCTTCACCTTCGATGATCGGGGTGAAATGGTAGCCCAACCCACCCAACAAGAAGATGCTCAAGAGGGCGAAACTGACCCATACAAACCGGTGCGCACGGGAAAACTCAACTTCGACGGACATGTTAGCGGGTGAACCGGATCGTCGAAACCGAATAGGCATCGATGGTCACGGGCGAAAACGCCAGTCCCAGCGTGGTCATCAGGGGTACGTTGGCCACCGAGGAGCAGGTTGCCAACAGGCTGGCAGGGTCAAGAGAAATGACGACCGTTGCCGAAAATTGTTTAACGGCCTGATCGCTCAGCGATTGGTTGAACGTGTTTTGGGCGAGGGCGATGATGTACCAATCGTCGTCGAAGGTCGTTTTGCCGGTCTCCCGAAACACGCGCCGGTCGGCGGCAGACCAGGCCGCATCTTCGCACGCTGCGTCAGTGGCCGTTTGCAGGCGTCCACGCACGTAAAACAAACGCGCCCCGTCTGCAACCAATGCCATCAAAGGGATGACAACAAACGCCAGGAAGACGGCGGTCCATGCCATCGAGCTTCCTCGCTCAGTGTTCAGTGAGCGGTATGCAGTATTCAGTTTTACCTGTTTTCTAACTGAACACTGCTTACTGGTAACTGATAACTGATCCATCACCATCCCTCCTGCCGGAAAATGCTTGTGGCCGTGCCTTCGAAATCCGTGGGGAGCGAGATGCCAAAAAAGGAAGCCGGGCCAGCAAAGTAGTTGGGGACGGAATAACTAACGAACACCCGGATAGCTCCGCCCGGATTGCCATTCCCCTGCACACTAACCGTGTACGTGCCGACGGGCGCGACCGCGATCATTTCGTTGGCACTGGTGGCCGCCGTTCCCTGGGGGTTTTCCTGGGAAACCGACCCCATCCGCGCCCCATAATTGGCGGCGTTCGCGGCATTCACTCCAGCAAACCCGACCATCGCCAGATTGACCAATCCAAAAGCGATCACGAGCAAAAGCGGGTAGACAAAAACGGCCTCGTCCATTTCGCCTTTACAGTCTTTGAGAAATTGTTTGAGAGAATTGAGCATGGTTACACCCTGCGAAACCCCTGCCTGCGTTCACGCTGGGCCGCGAGCGCAGGCAGAGGAAGGAACATCAGACCAGGCCAGCCAGATTGCCGAACTGGGTAGAAACAGCCGAGCCGAGCGCAGTCAGGCCGACCATGGCGATCAGGACGAAGAAGGTGATCAGAAGGGCTTTTTCGTCGAGTTCGCCGCGCGTGTCGGTTAAGAAACTGCGGGCGATAAGAAGGCGGGTTTGGAAACGTTGTTTGAATGTCATTCGGGAGAACCTCCAATAGGTGAGTTAAATAAAAAAGCGTACTCCGCCCAGGGGAGTACGCCATTGATGGGGATTATAGCGTGGTTTAGATCAACTATTGGGGAAATAAACAAAAGTTATTTCTATAACAGAAAGTATTATTTAGAGTATTTACCTTCGATGAGGTAAAATTTAATTCCCCACTTCTGTATTGTTGCACTTGAGAAAGTTGCCCAGATATAAACAATCTGAAATTTGCAAATGTAATGACAGAGATTAATAAGTTGCAAGATAATTTTCCATCAAGTCCTACTATTTTTGTTGGGCGTCAACGCGAAATAGCCCAGATTTTGCGTGCGCTTTCCGACTCAGACATCAATATTGTTACGATTCACGGCGTTGGGGGTAGTGGAAAGACGGCACTAGCACGTTTTGTGGTTGAGCGACTAACGCAGAGTAATCAATTTCCAGGTGGTATTTTTTGGATAGATTGCAGGATTGAAGACTCACTACCTAAGATGCTAACGACTATCACGCATGCAATAGGCGAGCAGCCAGTTGCGTTCATGCCCTCTAGCTTGCGAGAAGTAGTGTTATCCCACTTGCGATCACAACCAACTCTTTTGGTTTTTGATGCCTACGAAGCAGTCGTAAATAATGATGAAATTCTCTCATTCATTGGGAGGCTTCCAAAACAAGCAAAAGCTATAATTGTCAGTCGTCAACGTGTACAAGTTCATGGGCGAGAAATTACACTGCGCCTGGAAAGCCTTACGGAAACTGAGGCTCTGGAACTCCTGAGACTAAATCTTAGTGCAAAACAATGGGCAGAAACAGATAATGATGCTCTCCGTGAGATTTATCGCTGGACTGGTGGTTTACCGCTTGCTATTGGGCTTGTTGCTAGTCTACTTGAACAAGGTCGGTCACTCTCTGGAATTCTCGGTCAACTTCGAGAAGGGGCGATACCCGCCGAAAGAGTTGTCGAACGCATTTTAGACCAGGTTGACACTACTCTCACAAAGGAACAGCACCGACTATTAGACGCACTTTCCGTGTTTGCATATCCAGTAGATCGTACTGCCGTTACAGCAGTCGCAAAAATTGATCGTTGGCGGATAACTGCTGAGAGATTGGCACAAAGGGCGGTTATTGAGATTATTGATGGTCGTTATACACTTCATCCCCTTGTTAGAACTTACTTTCGGAATCGTATTGCACCGGAGCGACTTGAAGCTTTTCAACGAAAGATGGTGGAATACTATCTTGGTTACATCAATAAGTTTCAGTACGACTTCGACCAAATTGAACGAGAGTGGCTCAACATTCAATATGCTTGTGAAACTGCATACCATAATCAACTCCGGCAACAATTCATAACGTTTGTTCTTCTTCTTGGTGAATTCACTACTGCACGTGGATATGAGAATGAATACAGGAAATGGCTCAATCAGGCAATTGAAGTTAGTGATGAGATAGGTGATGTAAACGCACGGGCAGCTTTGCTGCACAACTTAGGTGTTCAGTATCAGCAAAGTGGTGATTTAGATGCTGCGGCTAAAGTCTATGAGCAAAGTCTGTCACTGAAGGTAGCAACGGGTAATTCTGCTGCGGAAAGTGCCACCTTGACCAATTTGGGAGCAGTTCACAGAAGCCTGGGCGACATCGAAAGTACTATTGTATATTATGAACGAGCATTAGCGTTAAGCAAGCAAACAGGAGATCGGCGTGGGGAAGCTAATGTTTTAGGGAGTTTAGGAGTAAGTTATTTTGATTTGGGGGAGTATTCTCAAGCAAGAGTTTATTATGAACAAGCTCTAGTTATCAGCAGGGAAATAGGAGATCGGCAAGGTGAGGCCAACGCTCTAAGTAACATAGGAACAGCCTATACAGTTTTGGGACAGTATTCCAAAGCGAGAGCTTACTATGAACAAGCCCTTGCGATCAATAGGGAAGTAGGTGATCGACGTGGAGAGACCATCGCCCTGGGCAACTTAGGCGCAATCTATGCTGACATGGGCGAATATCCTCAAGCGATAGCCTACGATGAACAAGCTCTCGTTATTAGCAAGGAAATAGGTGATCTGCGCGGAGAGGCCAATGCGCTTCATAACTTAGGAGCAGGCTACGCAGCTTTGAGGGATTATTCCCAAGCGAGAGCTTACTACGTACAAGCTCTTGCAATCAGCAAGGAAATAGGTGATCGACGTGGAGAGGCCAATGCTCTAGGCCGTTTAGGCGCAATCTATGCTGACATGGGCGAATATCCTCAAGCGATAGCCTACTATGAACAAGCTATCGCTTTTAGCAGAGAAATTGGAGACCGGTATAGAGAAGCAAACCTTTATACTAATTTAGGTACAACTTACGGCAACCTGTATTCAGTCAGAGGTGATTTATCCAACGCCCAGCAAGCTCTCCATTTCTACCGTCAAGCTCTGGAAACTTATAGGCCAGAAGAACATCCATTGGAATATGCAGCACTTCAAAATAATATAGCTAACCTTTATGCAAGTCTCCAATCGGGCGATAGGTCTGAAAACAATGAGCGAGCAATCACACACTATCAAGAGGCCCTACGAATTCGCAACTTAGAATCTTCTCCTTTAGATTGGGCAGCCACACAAAGCAATTTGGCATCCGCATTTAGCCAGAGTGTTCGTGGAGACCATGCGGAGAATTTGAGACAAGCCATTACTGGTTATGAGCAGGCCCTACGTGTTTTTACTAAAGAAGAACAACCTTATCATTGGTTGAGGGCAACCACCAATCTAAGCACAACCTATGCCGAACTTGGAGACTGGTCTAAAGCAAGAGCAAGTGCAACAACGATATTACAGAACTTTCTTCAAAGCACAACACTTGACCTTGACTCTCTTAATGCCCTTCTTCCCTGGTATCAACGTTTAGGTGAACTCGCAATACAAAATCGAGATATAGAATTTGCTACCCGTATTTTTGCTGAAGCAGCGTTCCGGTTTGAGCTTCAAGGTGAAAAAGTACCAAGTGCAATTCGTAACAGGCTAGTTGAACTCAGGGAGCAGTTGGGGAATGATCGCTTTGGTATTATCTGGGCCGAGGCGCAACGTCTCCTTACACCTGTTTTAGCTCAAACGCTGTACGAAGCCAGGGAACTGATGAGCCAGGAACGATACCATGAAGCAGCGGACAAACTTTCAAATGCACTAACCCTTATTTTAGAAGCTGATACGGCACAAGGACTGAAACGGCAAACGGCAACAATCCTTTTCCTGCGAGGATTTTGCTTACGAAAGCAGGAACTCTGGGAGAAGGCTTTACAAGATCAAGAACAGGCATTTCGGCTTTTTGAAGAGCTTAGGGATTATGCAGGTGAAGCGCAGACTTTCCTGGAAATGGGGCATCTCTTTGAGGTCATGAATAACTATGAAGACGCAAGGCTGCATTATATGGATGCCTACCGTCTATACCGTCGTACTGAGGACAAACATGGAATGGCCTTAGCGAGTGAAAACTTAGGAAGGCTTGAATACCGCGTTAGAATGTTCTCTCAGGCCGTTCAAGACCTTGAAGAAGCCAGGAAACTGTATATTTCTATCGGCAACCGGATACAAGCCGCGACCATAGAATCTGATCTCGAAACAGCTAAAGCAAGTTTAGCTTACCAGGCCGCTAGCGAGAAGGAACGAGGTGAAGGCGAATGAATCAAGCACATAACATTCTTCAGAGGAAAGCTCGTTTGTTAGAACAGTGGGGGCTACGAGGTCATGCTCCCTTCCGAGGAGTTCCGGGCGACATTAAGGAATTGATGCAAGTTTTCGTGAACCGCGAGAATGAAGTGTTGCGCGCTATTCTAACCCTGGATGATGGAGAGAATATCCTAGTTCGTGGTATGACAGGCATTGGCAAAACAGCCTTCATTATGGCAGTGTTGCACCAGCTAGAACAGCAAACGCAGGCGTTAGCTCAGAAGATTCTCCCGATCCACATTCGTCAATTCGCGGGTGGTACACGTGAAGACTTTTACAGAGCCATCTTATACGCTCTTGCAAAACAGCTTGGGCCAGGCAACAAACGAGCAAGAGAGATTGTCTATGCCCTGACCGGTGAACAAATTACGAAAGGCCGGTCACGAGGCTTGTCTGCTGGCATTGAAGTGCAAATTCCACAATTATTTGCAGCAAAGAGTGAGGGTGAGATCGGCGGGGAACAATCAAAAGCCTTAACAATTGGCTATCCTGAACACTTTGTAGATGAACTTCTCAGCATTGCTGCCAAGAAGTACCAGCGAGTTATCTTCGCAGTTGACGATTTGGAGAGGGTTCCCAACCAGGGCAGCATCAAGGCAATGTTGGAGAGTACCCTTGATTTGATAAGAGATAAACGTTGCTCTTTCATCCTAACTGGTCGCACCTTGACTATCTTGGAAGACGTTTATGCCTCTGGACTTGATATTTTCAATGAGACTATTCCGCTTAAACCACTCTCCGCTCAAGAGCTACGTTTAATTGCTGTGCGAACGCTAAATCTTGTACGTCGCCATGCTGATGAGCAAAGTGTTTTACCGTTTACTGATGAAGTGCTAGAGATCATGGCTTCAAAGTCATTCGGAATTCCACGACAGTTTGTCCTTCTGTGTGGCAAAATCTTGAAAATAGCCATTGAGAACAGCACCGAACAGTTAAATCTTGGTGCTTTCCAGAAAAGTTTTGAGCAGTTACAGGAGGAAGTCGCCGAAAAAGACGTACCGCCTGATATTCGCCGCATACTGTATCTAGGTCTGCAACAAGGTGGATTCTCAATATCGAAAGACGCAGAGCTAGATCAAGTCTTCGATGTGCTTGGGGTCACGACTCTCAGGCAGTTTGTTGACTTTGCCGATAATCTGGTTCAACAAGATTTGCTTCAACGTTTTACTGATCATCGAGGTGAAGTTCTGTATCGGCTTGCACCGGGAGTGGAAAGATTGGCGCAGAGTGGATCTGAATAAAAGCGTGCGGTAAAAAGCCGAAATCGAAACTATTGGTGGTCAAAAACTGTCTCGCATCTCCTCACCCCTCTCATCGGCCTCCCCTTCAACCCCTCCTCTAACTCCCGCATCCCGCGCCGGATCGTCTTCGCCGACAACCCTGTTACCTCTGCCATTAGCCGGATTCCTCCCCACCCGATCCGCGCCGCCTCCCACCCGGCCAACCAGCGGCGTTGCTGTTCATTCAGGCGACTCATCAACAGGTTGAACTGGTGGTGAGTTTGCTTTTCGGGATAAAGCAGTTCACTCCGGCAGCGTTCACACGCGCAGCGATTGACAAGCGGGGTCATTTCTTTCTTCATCTCAGCACCAGATAAGCCAGCGTTCCAAGCAGAAAACCGAGAAAACCGGGGATGGAGGTGTCAGGTTGGGGTGTGTCAGGTGCATGGGGCTTTTGTTTGGCTTGACACCTGGCACTTAACCACTTGACACCAATTAACATCACCGCCCCTGCCCACGCCAAGATCGCCAGTCGTGAATCAAGGAGAGCCAGGGCTATCAACCCTTTGGCGTCTGCTCCGCCGATGAGATGTAACCGCCAGCCCACTAGCGCGGCCAGAGCGATGATAACCGTTGAGAGCAGGTTTCCTTCAACAAACCCTGTAATTCGAAACGTTCCAGCCAACACCAGCACCGGTAGGGTCAACCAATTCGACACTTGTCGTGTACGCCAATCCTGAAAGGTAGAAATTACTAGCCAGAGAAGAATGAAGTAATGCATAGATGAAGAGAAGAATGGAACGCGGATTCAGCGGATTTAACGGATTTGCGCGGATACTTTTTGGAAATCTGTGAAAATCCGTTTCATCAGTAAAACTTGTGCTGAGTTTATCGAAGTATCCGCGTTCTATTCCGTTACGGGCTTGCCACGCCGCCTGGGGCGACGGTGAAAGCCCAGGTGTAGGTTTGTCCGTTTGCTGTGATGGAAACCGAATACGTTTGTCCGAACGCAAGCGGATTGCGCGGGAGGAGGACGATGGCATCCCGTTGGTTCAAGACATTTCTGCCGGTGGCTTGTTGGACCGGATCGGGATTGGTGTAAGTGTTTTCTGTGAACATGCAGGCTTGTAATGTCCCGCTCGGGCCGGAGAAACTGTACGAATTTACCACCGGCGAGCCAGTGCCATCGCCTAACATCAGGATGACTGGCGGGCCGCTGGGGGCGGTGTAACCGGAACAACTGGTGAGCGGGTCGGGGGTGCCGTTGCCCGAATAGAGCGAAACCGGCGTCCAGCCGTTCGGCCATTTCACCGGCCAGGTGACGTTGGCGAAGAAGTCAATTCCGCGCGAGACATCCAGACAGCTTCCGGTGCGATTGGCGTTGCTATGCAGACCAAACCCGGATTGCACCAGGCGCGGTTCGAGCAGGCTGACCGCGTGGAAGGTGCTCGCCATCCATTGGTCTACCACACTGAAGGCTGATATAAGGGGGTCTTCGAAGAGGAGGAGATTCGAGGCTTGCGCGGCGGCGGCTCCGTCGGCGGTGTACCAGGGGTTGCCGGGGTCTTCCGTGTGGGTGAGGAGATTGTTTTCAACCATATATTGAGCGTGGTTGGTGCAGCCATCATCCCAATCCGGCAGGAAAGTGACCGGGTCGAGCGCGGCCAGAGAACGGTAGTAGTTCACCCGGTCGGTCAGGACGGGAGGGGGCATGGTTGGGGTTGGTGATGAGGTGGGTGTAGGCGTGAGGGTAGGTGATGGGGTGGCAGTTTTTGTTGGGGTTGGGCTGGGACTCAACGTGATGGACGCCGTTGGGGTCTTGGTCGCCGTCGGCGTGGCTGTTTTTGTCCACGTGGGTGTAGGGGTCTTGGTAGGTGTTTTTGTGGGCGTCTTCGTCGGAGTCGCCGTTTTGGTTGGGGTTTTTGTCGGTGTCTTAGTGGGAGTGGGCGTATTTGTCGGATTGATCACCGTAAATGTCCCTTGTTTCCACCACTCGGCCCCTCCGCCCGTCTGGAACAGGGAGGTGGCGTCGCGCACCATGTAATACAGGTTATAGGTGCCAGGCGGGAAATTGTTCAACTGGACCGTCCAGTAAACGTTCAAGTTGTTCCCCACGACGACTTTTGAAACGCTGGTCAAGGTCGCCGTGCCAGGCGCGTTTTGCAGGGGCGCGGCAAATCCCCAGGCGACGTCCCCATATTGTCCACCGGTGCAAGCCGCCCCGGTATTGTTCTCCGCAATCCCGTACAGCGAGGCCTGGGGATAAAGCACAGCCCCAAAAAAGTTGGATAGATTGCGTTCAAAATTGCTGTTGTACGCCTCGGCGGGATGATTGGAACAATTGGTGAACCCGATCCACACATGGTCAATTGACCCGCCTCCTTGCGGATCAGAAAAGACCGTTGTAAATGTCACCGTCCCTGTACGCGGGGCCGGGTTGGGCGAGGCTGTGACCGAAACCAGGGCGGG
>JABWBV010000043.1 GCA_013359445.1 Anaerolineales bacterium
AAAACTGCCCAATCGCCGAAATTTCTCAGGGGTGCGCTAAAAAAAATGCCTTGTGAGCCTTTCGGAAGCCCTTAGCCCTTGAATTCTGCAACACGCTCTCCAGATGGAGCCTCCGGGTGCGGAACCAAAGTCCGACTCTGCCACCGGAGTCAAATTATACGCGAGGATTTTTCGTTGAAAGTTGTCACGCCTTGAGGCGTAACCCCGCGTGAAAGCCCTCAACAGTTATACCATCTGCCCGCGCGTCTTCCATGCGGTTAAGGCTCGGCGTGCGACCTCGTCTGGTATGGGCATAAGTGGGGGTTTTACAGCCCATGTTGGAAAACCGTGTAGCTCCGCCAAAAGCCTCTTCAGGAACGCGGGCGCAGGGGGAAACTTTTCCGATACATCCCGGGCTGTGTTTGCCGAGGCTTGGGCGAGGGCATCGGTTTTCTGCTGTTGGTGGGCGTCCCAAATCCGGCGCAGGTCGGGGGAAATGAGATTTGCCAGGGCGGTGATGCTTCCCGCGGCGTGGGCGGCGTATGCCTGGGTCAGTAAGCGGTCCGTGCCGTTGAACACCGCGAGGGTCGTGCCAAAGCGTTCGCCCAGGCCCTGCGCCTCGTCCAGTTGAGCGGATGAATCTTTGATTCCGGCGAATTTATCGGGGAAGTGATCCTTTAACCGGGCGAGCAAATCCAGCGAAAGCGGCACGCCGGACACGGGCGGGATGTGGTAGCCCAAAAAGTGCCCCCCCGCAGGCACGGCACGGCGCAGAACCTCGCTGAACCAGGCAAATAAGCCGTCGTCGCTTACTTTTCGGAGGTAATAAGGAGGTAAAACCACCACACCGTCATACCCTAAGTCGAAGGCCTCTTTCGTCAAGAAAATGGTCTCATCCAGGCTGGGGGTGCCTGTCCCGGCCAGTAAACGAAACCCCGCGTGGGTCTGGCGCACGGTTAACCCCGCGCGGAGCACCTCGCCCCGTTCGCGGGGGGAAAACGAGGGGCCTTCCCCCGTCGTCCCCAACAAAAGTGCCCCGTGACAACCCCGTGCCGCAAAGAAATGAAGCAGGGCAACCAGGCCGTCGGGGTCAAAGGATTGATCGGGTTTTAGGGGGGTGAGGGCCGCCGCATAAACCCCGGAGAGTGGGGAGGGGTGCATAAAAACTCCTGAGATAATTGGGCTTTTGACGAGTTACTTAATTCCGCCGACCTGCCAAAGTGCCAGGCAAAACACCGCCAGACACCCCCACAGCCAGAGCCAGACCACACGGACCCGGCGGGAGTCCCCTGCATCGCCCAGGGCTATGGAGGTGACCCGGCTACTGACTTTTACTGAGGCGTTAAAGACTGCCGGAACCCAAATACTGCCGGATTGCCAGTATAGCCATCCGGTAATGATTGCCAGGCAAATGGTGAAAATCGGCCAGTAAACAAAGGCGGCCATCCGTGGATAGTCGGGAAATTTGTAGCCTTTTAAAATGACGGGGGCGTACCATAGCCCCCATAAAACACCCCCGTACATTAGCCCACTCCCCAGGCCAAAGGTTTGAATGAGCGGGGTTTGTAAAAAACCGCGCCACCCAAATTCCTCAGCCAAAGCAAAGAGGAGCATGGCCGCGGCTCCGACGGTGAGGGTAACGAACAAATTTAGAAAGAACTTTGCATACGATTGGGTTTCGTTGCCCATCAAGAGTTGCAGGGCTTTATTGATGTGGACTTTGCCTTTTTGAAAGCGGAGGAGGGTGGGGTCGAGCCGTGCCAGGCCAAAGCGGGCATTGAAAAAAATGACAAATATTTCCATCAACATGGGGGTCAGCAGGGCGGCTCCAAACAGCCAGGGTAAGGTCCCCACACCAAACCCGACATCGTCGAGGCCCTGGTTGGTGTAGATGCGATAGCCAAACGCTACCAACCCCGGAATCCAGATCAGGCGTCGCATCGTGCGTTCGATTTCTTCACTGCCGTGCGGGAGTTTGCGAAGGCCAAAATAAAACGGACTGCTGGTCAAAACGATGATTAAAAAATAGAGAAGCCAGGTAGGAAGGTTCATAGGAACGGTATTCTAGCACACGGCACGAAAAATACTTCATGAAAATTCCCTTGACAGGCGCCTTTTCCCAGGGTATTCTACTATGACTGACTAGTCAGTCATTTACTTTATTCTGATGTCTCCACGTACCCTCCTCCCCGAAGAACGTATCACCCAAATCCTCGATGCGGCCCTGCGCGTGTTTGCCCGCGAAGGCTTTGCCAAAGCCCGCATGGAAACCATCGCCGAGGAAGCCGGATTAAGCAAAGGTACGCTTTACCTGTACTTCGATAGCAAAGATGCCCTGATCACCGCCCTGTTGGAGCGTTTTTTTGCCACCGAACTGCAAGATTTCCAACTTCTACTCGCCACGGATGCCCCCGCCGCAGATCGTCTGCTTTTTCTGGCGCAACACCTCGCCGCTGAAGTCGAAGCGATGTCCACACAGATGTCCATTAGCTTTGAGTTTTATGCGGTTGCGGCCCGGCAAGAATCCGTGCGTGAATTCCTGCGTGCTTACTTCCACCAATACACTGACCTGATCGAAGCACTGATTCAACAAGGTATAGACCGGGGAGAATTTCGGCAGACGCCCACCCGCGAGGCCGCGCTCACCCTCGTTGCGCTGTTTGAAGGCCTCAACCTCCTCCATGTCGTTGACCCCGAGGCGATCCATTTTCAACTACAGGCCGAGGCCGCCGTTCGCTTGATCATCAACGGTCTTGTGGAATGAGGTAGGTTAGTGCGTATTCCGTATTTTGACCATCCGCACGCCTGCCAAAATTTGTCATAACGTTTTTCTGAAAAGGACACCCCATGACCCTCAAAGACCAACTCCGGGCCGAACTCGAAGAAACCCGGCAAGCCTACCATGCCCTCCTCGCCGAAGTCACCGAAAACGACTGGGACCTCCCTAGCGCCAACCCGGCCTGGACGCTCGGTGAAATGCTCTACCACATCACGGTTGCCACCCAAAACATCCCCCTCGACGTGGCCCTCGTCCGCCGCACCCCCTGGCTACCCAACCCACCCATCGGCTTGCTACACATGCTCAACGGCCCGCTAACCCGGTACGGAGCCAATCAACATCCCCGCGCGGCCCTCGCCGAAAAATTTGACCGTGACCACGCCGCCCTCCTTGCCCTCCTCGAAACCGTCCGAGAGGACGAATGGGCAAAAGGCCGCACCTACCATGCCTACGATCCGCCGCATTTGAAGGGCTTTGTAACCGTTGCAACGCTCTTTCACTACCAGAAATACCATTTCGAGCAACATGCGAAAGACATTCACGCGACTCTAAATTTACTGCGTGTAGCCAGGGGCAAAGAAGGGGCGGGAGACGGAAAACCCGCAACGGACGAGCTGACCCCAGACCGGGTCGCGGAACCCATCCCGGACGCCCCTCCCACGCGGGAAATGCTCCCGTACCCCGACGGGGGCGTGCAACGCTGGCTGTTTCGCACCCCCATTCCGTTGTGGCGATTGGGCCTTGAACCACTCATCGGTCAGGTGATGATGCTTGTTACCCATGTGGGGCGCAAAACCGGGCAGATTCGCCGCACGATGATCGAATACCATCCCCGGCAGGGGGTGAAGTACGCGGTCGCGGCCTGGGGCGAGAAGGCGGATTGGTACCGGAATATCCTCGCCGACCCCTACGTCACCATCCAAACCGCCAGCGGCACGCAACACGTCAAAGCTGAACGTGTCACCGACCCCCACGAATTGCTCGCCTGCTACACCCTGTTTATGCGCCGTGACCCGCCTCTCACGCGTTGGTATCTGCACTCGCGCAGCATCAGTCTCGATGACCCCGCCGATTTCCTCGCCAAAAAAGATCGTGTTCACCTCGTCCGTTTTGCCCCGGCAGTGTACCCCTCCGGCGAACCCACCCTCCCCCCTGTCCGCGCCGATTTGAAGTGGGTACTGCCCGCGTTCGGCGCGACCCTCCTCGCGGCCTGGTTCTTTTTGCGAAAACCCAAAAAATGACACCCGAAAAAACCCAACCCTCCATTCAAAACCTGCCCCGCAACGTTTGGGCGCTCGGCCTGACCAGCTTTTTTACCGACATTTCCAGCGAGATGGTGTTTAACCTACTTCCGTTGTTTTTGTACAATGTGCTCGGTGTTCGCACCAGTCTGATTGGCCTGATCGAAGGGATTGCGGAAACCACGGCGAGTTTGCTCAAAATTTTTTCGGGGTACATTTCAGATCGGTTGGGCAAACGGAAATGGCTGACTGCAACCGGGTACACCCTTTCGGCAGTGACCAAACCCCTGCTTTATTTTGCGAGCACGTGGGGATGGGTGCTAGGGGTGCGATTCACGGATCGGGTGGGGAAAGGGATTCGCACTGCGCCGCGGGACGCCCTGATCGCGGACAGTATTGACGACCGGACGCGGGGTCTCGCTTTCGGCGTTCACCGGGCGGCGGATACGGCGGGGGCGATGCTGGGGTTGATTATCGCGGCGGGGGTAGTGTGGGCGGTTCAGGCGGGAGTACAAACGCTGGAAAAATCCACGTTTCAAACGGTGGTGCTGGTGAGCATTCTTCCGGGGGTGTTGGGGGTGTTGAGTGTGGCGTTGGGGGCACGGGACTCGGACGGGGGGCCGCGGCCCGCGCAGGTTCCGAAGCTTTCGTTGAAGGGGTTCGATGTTCGGTTCAAGGCGTTTTTATTGATCGTGGTCCTGTTCACCCTCGGAAATTCGTCCGACGCATTTCTCATCCTACGGGCTCAAGAGCGGGGGCTGACGGTGTTGCAGGTGATGGGGATGTTGATCACGTTCAACCTGATTTATGCGGTCATCGCGACCCCGGCGGGCGCGCTCTCCGACCGGATCGGACGGCGGACGCTTGTGTTGGGCGGGTGGTTGGTGTATGGGCTGATTTATCTGGGATTTGCGCTGTCCCGCACGGGGGGGCAGGTGTGGGTGTTGTATGCCTTGTACGGGGTGTATTACGGGATGGTCGAGGGGACGGCGAAGGCGTTTGTGGCGGATTTGGTGCCGAAGGAGCAGAGGGGCACGGCGTATGGGGTGTACAACGCGGCGGTGGGGCTGACCGCGTTCCCGGCGTCGTTTATGGCCGGGTTGTTGTGGCAGGGGGCGGGGCGTTGGGCCGGATTTGGGGCCGCCGCGCCGTTTTATTTTGGGGCGGGGATGGCACTGTTTGCGGTGGGATTGTTTGGTTTTTGGCTTCCGCGATTGGCGAGAAATTGAAAAGGTGAAAGGAATGGATATTAATTGGATTCCTCCTGAACCCCGCACCGGGCTGGCCCGGCAGTGGGATACATTGATTGGGCCGGGCGCAACCCCTGCCGAAAACGCACTGATTCTCGCGGGGGGGCTGGTTTTCACTGGCGTTTTCCTGTTTTTGGCAGGGCGCGCGGCGCCGGGTTGGACACCTTTGCAATGGATCGTCCTTGCCCTGCTCGCGCTGGATTTGTCGGCGGGGGCGGTGGCGAATGCGACCGCGGCGGCGAAACGTTGGTATCACCGCGCCGGGCAGGGGTTCGCGCACCATTTTGGGTTTGTGGCAGTGCATGGGGCGTATGTGTTTCTGGTCGCTTGGCTGTTCCGTGGGATGGACTGGGTGTATTTTGGGATGGTTTTTGGGCTGTTGCTCGCGGCGACGTTGGCCGTGCTTCGCGCCCCGCACTATCTTCAGCGTCCGATAGCGATGTTTGCGTTTTGTGCGGCGGTGCTGATCAACACATTTTTCCCCGACGCGTTGTTGAGTTGGTTTGTGCCGGTGTTGTTTCTGAAATTAATTGTGGCGCACCTGGTAAAAGAAGCGCCTTTTCGATGAAAACCCTCCTCTTCGCCCCCGAAACCCTCAACATCGCCGAAGTCACCCGCATGATCGAGATTGCGAAGACTTGCCGGGACTGGTTCAACTGTGAATTTTTTGGCTATGGGGGGGATTACGCTCACCTGATCGAAGAGGCCGGTTTCCCCCTCCATTTGCTCGAACCCCGCGTCACCCCCAAACGGGCCGACGAACTGTTCAAAGCCGACCGAATGGAAGCGGGTGGCAAATTCTTCACCAATGCAGAGATGATCACCCGCGCAACGAACGAAATGGCCCTGTACCAAAAGCTGAACCCCGCCGCCATCGTGATCGGATTCACCCTCAGTACACTCGTCTCCGCCCCCGCCGCACGGATTCCGCTCGTGTACGTTTTGCCGTTTGCCCTCACCCGTCCGTTTTTCGAGGCCAACCCGCAAATCTGGTCGAAATTGTTCGGGCACACCCCGCTCCGATGGCTCCCCGCTCGTTGGCTGAACACCACGCTCAACCGTCTGTTCTTGAACGCCAAACTTTGGACAAAGCCAGTCAACGCCGCCCGCGCGCATTTTCGCCTCCCCCCGCTCCGGCGCACGGTGGACTTGTTCGAAGGCGATCACAATCTGGTCACGGAAATCCCCGAACTCGCGGGCGTGGACACCCTACCCGAAAACTGGCAATTTGTCGGCCCGATCTTCGCCCGCCTGGGCGGGGATGTGCCCCCGGAGATCGAACGCCTCCCGCGCGACCGTCCGCTCATTTACTTCGCGATGGGCAGTTCCGCTAACCGGGACGTACTGCTGAAAGTGACCGAGATGTTTCGCGGTCTCCCGTACACTATCATTGCCCCCATCCGCCCCCACCTCCCCGCAGATTACCTCCCCCCGGAAAACGTCCACGTTTTTGGCTGGCTCCCTGCCCACAAAGTAAATCCCCTCGCCGACCTCGCTGTGATTCATGGCGGACAGGGCACCGTGCAAACCGCCTGTTGGTCGGGCACGCCGTTTGTCGGGATCGGGTTGCAACCGGAGCAGGAATTTAACGTGTACGCGGTGGAGCAGTTTGGTTGTGCCATCGGACTGAAGAAAAACGGGGTGACGGGGGAGAAGTTGCATCTCGCAATTGAAAAATTGCTGGCAGATGAAGGGGCGCGGACGCAGGCCAAAAAATTGCAGGAGAGAATGCGCGCGCAGGATGGGGCGGTAGAGGTGGGGCGATTTTTAAAAGAGAGGTTTGGAAGTTAAACCTCTTGTGGTATAACACCCTCCATCCAAACTTTAACACATCAGAGGAATTTATGGCATCTAAAAAAGCTCAACGCAGAAGTGACCGTGTGGAAGCCCGTGTGAAAAAACGGCGCAACCAACAAATTGCCCTCGTAACTGTGGCGCTTGCAGTCGTCGCGCTCATCTTGATTTTTGCCTTTCGGGGTAATTCCGAAACCGGGGATGCTGGGACGACCGCCGGGACGGGTGAGGTAATTACCACCGCAACCGGGTTGCAATATGAGGAACTGATCATCGGCAATGGACCCGCGGCACAGGCAGGCGATACGGTGGCCGTACATTACACGGGCACACTCGAAGATGGGACCGTGTTCGACTCTTCTGTGGAACGCGGCGAACCGATTGAGTTTCCGCTGGGGACAGGATATGTGATTCCCGGTTGGGATGAAGGGATTGCCGGAATGCAAGTCGGCGGCCAACGGCGGTTGATCATTCCGCCCGATTTGGGTTACGGGGCGCAAGGTTCCCCGCCTGTCATTCCTGGCAATGCGACCCTCATTTTTGAAGTCGAGTTGATGGAAATCAAATAGCCTTATCAAAAAAAAAGAAGCCTGGAAATTTTCCAGGCTTCTTTTTTTTGGGGAGCCTATTCGTGGAACAAAACCCTTACGGCTACCCAATCGAGGAAAAAATCTCGCGAGGTGGAACTGGCTACTGACGTAATCCGTACCCGGAAGTTGGGGTTGGAGAAATCGCTTGCGGACCAGGTTCTGCCCCAGGTGTTGGTGGGGCCTCCCAGCAGATAGCTTTGGAGCGTGGTATTCAGGCCGGGAGTGGTTTGGATGGATGTCCAAGACCCACCACCATTCCAGGAGAGTTCGATGCAGAGGGTGGGGGTATTGGCAGAGCTATCCGCTTTGGCGTCCAGGCGGATTTCGATGCCGTCAACGGTTGCGCCTGCCAGAAGGTTAATACCAAAATTGTAAAAGAGGTGTTTATCTTTGCCCCGATCTGTACAACTGGTGCTGTTCGTTTTTCCGCTGTTCATATCTTGGGCAAACAGGCCATCGAGCAGATAGGCGTTGGCGGGGGTGGTTTCAAAGCCGTTGTTATCGCCGCCCGTGGTACTGGTGTGGGCGGAGGGGCCAAGTTGGCCGGTGTTCCCGGCGGCAGGGGTGGCGGTTGGGGTGGGGGTGGCAGAAGGGGTAACGGCGACCGTGGGGGTTGGGGTGGGGAGGGTGTCTGCGTTCGCAATGGCTTGATCAATCGCATAGGCCATCGCCGGGATTTTTTGGGTGTAACATAGATTGGTGGTGGTGCAGGTGTTGGTGTAGCGGTAGCCGAGGTTGGAAACAAAGGCGATGATGTAGTGCCGTCCGCCAACCTGAATGGATTTGACGATGCCCGCATCACTGCCGTAGTTTTCGCTGAGGCCGGTTTTGTGGGCAAAGGTGACTTGGGCGGCGCTGTCACAGGGGAAGGCGTTGTTAGACAACAGGAGGCCGTCAATGGTGACGCTTCCGTTCGGGGCAATCCAGCGGTTGGGCAAATCGGCGGGGATGCCTTCGGCGCGTCCCGTTTGCCCGCAGAGGGCGGTGGTGCTGAGGACTTCATGAAAGCCTTGCTGGCCTAAAAATTGATTCACATACAAATCTTTGGCGGCATGGCTCATAAAGGTGGCATTGACGGGTTGCCCGTTGACCAACCAGCCCGGCGCGGGAGCGCTGGTATCCAAAAGCCACAAAAGCCGGGCCGTGTCCCACGCGGTCATGTGATGCCAGCCCACCCCCGACCCGGCACTGTTGTAGAACGAGCCATCACAGCCGCGGGTCCGGCTCATTTGCAGGGTGTCCAGGCCGAGGCTGGCAAAGAGGGCGTTGGTGGTGTTGACGGTTTCGGTGCGTTGGGTTTGTTGGCTACAGGGTTTACGGGCCTCGCCCGGGGGAACCGTGGAGACAATTTCGCCCCGGTCGTGCAGGAGTTTGAGCATGGCAAAGGTGGCATCGTTGGAACTGATGGTGATCATCTCGTCCATCCATTGTTGGATGGTTTTGGTGGTGCCAAAGTAGGTGTAGTTTTCTGTGAGGGTGAGGGTGCCTTGATCGACGAGTTGGATGATCTTGACGCCAGTCATCAACTTGAGGAGGGAGGCAGGATAGGGGACGGGGTAACGCGTGCCGGTTGTGCCCGGAATCAGGTCTTGAAAGGTGAGGTTGTTCCAGTTGGCGCCTTTATTCCAAAGGGTGGTTTGATCTTTTTTCCATTGAAGTCCCTGCACTTCGAGGGTTTGAGGATCAATCGGGGCGATGAACCCGTTGGGAAGGTCACGGGACATGAGCACGTTGGTAAAGACGGGCGCACACCCATCTTCAAACAGGATAACCGCCACATCCACCGAAGGCGGTTCCTGAATGGGGTTGCCGTTGTTTTGGCCGTAGTCTGGGGTCAGATTAAAATTCTGCGCCTGCATTGCCTGTAAAACGGCTTGTTCCAGCGAAGTTTGGGGCAAACATGGGGTGGCCTGGGCGGGGCGGCTTAGCCCGAGGCTCAAAATGAAAATTGCAAATAAAAGAAACCCGAATTTTTTCATGTTCAACTCCTGAAATTTTCCGCGCTTATACCATAGGCGTCCCGTAAGAATCAATCCAGCAAACGTATCTAACTTTATGTAACTCCTGATATACTTTCCTCATCTAACCACTAAATTATTTTTATGGAGAATATTATGTATACCGAACCCGTCAATGTCACCGACGAAGCTTTTCAAAAAACCGTACTCGAAAACGAACTTCCCGTCATTGTAGATTTTTGGGCACCCTGGTGCGGCCCGTGCCACATGATCGCCCCGGCTGTGGAAAGCCTGGCCGCGGAATTCGCCGGCAAACTCGTCGTCGGCAAGCTGAATGTGGATGAAAACCCGCGCACTGCCCAGCGCTTCCAGGTGATGAGCATCCCCACCCTCATGATCTTCCGCCGCGGCCGCCGGTTGGATCAGGTGACAGGCGCGCTGCCGCATCACCTCCTGCGCCAGCGGGTGCTGCCGCACGTGCAATAACCCGCCGTCCCGCCTGTGTCTTTCTTCACCCCCGCCGATCCAGCCCATTTCGACGCCGCCTTGCAGGCCTGCGCCCGGCCCCACGTGCTGCAAACGCGGCAGTGGGCGGCCTTGAAAGCCCCGCTCTGGTCTGCGCAGCATCTGGTGGGCGAGCAGGCCGCGGTCACCCTGCTCACCCGGCGGCTGGGACGCCTGCCTCTGCGCATTCACTACGCGGCCAAAGGCCCTCTCCTCCCCCCTGATCTCGACCGCTGGGACGCGGCGCTGGCCGCGCTGGAGATGCACGCCCGCGCGTCCGGGGCCTTGTTCATCAAGATCGACCCCGATGTGCTGGCCGACAGCCCTTTCGGCCAGGCCCTCAGCCAGCGTTTGCAGGCGCGCGGCTGGGTTTTCAGCGCCGAACAGATCCAGTTCCGCAACACCCTGCTCTCCGACCTGATTGGGGAGGAAGAGACGCTGCTGGCCGGCATGAAGCAGAAAACCCGCTACAACCTGCGGCTGGCCGCACGGCGAGGGGTGCAAGTGCAGCCCAGCGCCGATTTCGACCGTTTTTACGAGTTGTACGCCGAGACCGCGGCCCGCGATCGCTTCCTCATCCGTCCGCGCGGCTACTATCTGGCCGTGATGCAGCGCATGCAGGCAGATGACCTGGGTCAATTATTGCTGGCCACCGTGGCCGGCGAAGCGGTCGCCGGGCTTTTCCTCTTGCGTTGCGGGCCAACGGCCTGGTATTTCTACGGCGCCTCCTCCGATCGCCAGCGCCAGCACATGCCCGCGTACCTGTTGCAGTGGGAGGGGATGCGCTGGGCGCGGGCGCAGGGCTGCACCCTCTACGATTGGTGGGGCGCGCCCGATCAGTTGCAGGAAGCGCACCCGATGTGGGGGGTCTACCGGTTCAAAGAGGGTTTTGGCGGGCGCTTCACGCGCTGGATCGGGGCCTGGGATTACGCGCCGCGGCCCGCGCGGTACCGCCTGTACACCCAGATCATGCCCCGCCTGCTGGCGCTGCTGCGGGCAACGCGCCCCTGATCCCCCCCGCCCCCTGACCACTGACCACTGAATACTGACCACTGAATACTGACCACTGAATACTGACCACTGAATACTGACCACTGCCCCCCTTTTGCCATCTCTGTATTTTCGGGTACAATGCGCCCCCAACACGCCCGCTCGCGCCGGGCAATTCATACCCCCGACGTCCACGATGACAGGAGGCAGCCATGCAACGCACAATCAGGCAGATATTGGCCCGCAAAAGCGGGCAGATTTGGGCCGTCAGCCCCGAAGCCACCGTGTACGAGGCGCTGGAAGTGCTGGCCGCCAAGAACATCGGCGCTGTCCTCGTCCTGGATCAGGGCCGTCTGTGCGGCATCCTTTCCGAACGGGATTACACGCGCAAGGTCGTGTTGGCCGGGCGCAGCTCCCGCACCACCCAAGTCAGCGAGATCATGACCGAGCGGGTGCTGGTGATCTCCCCCGATGACAGCATCGACAAATGTATGGCGTTGATGACCGACAAACGGGTGCGCCATCTGCCGGTGATGGAGAAAGAGCGGCTGGTGGGGGTGATCTCCATCGGCGATGTGGTGCGGGCGCTGATCGAAGATCAGGAATTCATGATCGAACAACTGGAAACATACATCACCGGGCGGCCGGCGTTGGCCTGAGCCTGGCCTTCAGTCGCTCAGCGCTCGCTGCCGTTGGCGGGGGCGTCCCGCCGATTTCAGCAGACAGAGCAGGCAGAGGGTCTCATCCCCCAGCCGGGAGGCCAGGCGGGGGTCGGCGAGGGCGATCTCTTTCAGATCGCGGTCGTCGGTGCTGAGGGTGAAGACGGTGGGTTTGCGCGTGAGATAGCGAAAATCGATCAACTGGAACAGCTTTTCTGCGGCCCAGGCCGAGGCGCTCGGCCCGCGCAGGTCATCGAGCACCAGCAGCGGGGCCTGTTTGATCTGCTCGAAGCGCACGTCGTAGGAGAGGCCGGCGCTGGGGGCAAACGCGGCGCGCAGATGATCGAGCAAGCGGGGGATGGAGACGAACAGCACCTGCGGTTGCGTTGCCCGCACATGATTGGCAATGGCCGCGGCCAGATGCGTTTTGCCGGCGCCGGGCCGGCCCAGCAGCGCCAGCCAGCCTTCGGGCCGCTGCGCAAAGTTCCAGGCAGCGTTGCGGATGGTGATCATGTTCTGCCGCATCTCTTCCCGCCCGCTGCTGGCGATGACAAAACTCTCGAAGGTCTGCTCCGAGTGCAGATCCAACTCGCTCAGCTCGACCATGTAGTCGATATAGCCGCCCCCGCGGTAATCGGCGGCCAGGATCTGCATATGCACCACCAGGTCCACATCCATCAGCCGCGAGCGAATGCGGGCCTCGATGGCGCTGAGGGGCTTGTTGCTGGTGATGACGGTGGGCAGGCGGCGCAGATAGCGGTGATTGAGCAGTTGGAAGAGCTTTTCCTGCGCCCAGGGTGAGCTGGCCTCGGCGCCCAGATCATCGAGGATGAGCAGGGGCGCGTCGCGCAGGCGGTCGAAAAGCTCGTCGTAGCTTTCTTCACTCTGCGGGTTGAAGGTGGCGCGCAGGTGATCGAGCAGATCGGGCGTGAGCACGAAGAGGGGGCGGCCCCCCTGTTGGCTGACTTCGTTGGCAATGGCCGCGGCCAGGTGCGTCTTGCCCACGCCAAACCCGCCGGTGAGCAGCAGCCAGCCCTGCGGATGGCCGGCGAAGTGCCGCGCCGCCTCGTAGGCCGCGCTCAACGTCCGTTGCCGCTCTGGGCTGAGGGCGATGCCCTGAGGCCGGAAGGTGGCAAAGGTCATCTCCCCCAACATCTCCAGCGCGCCCAGCGCGTTCATCTGCCGCTGGCGCACGGCTTGCAGTTTGGGCTCGGCGCAGATGCAGGGCAGCGCCCGGCCAAAATCGGGGTGCCCCACCGCCACATCGCGCATCACAAAGCCGCGACCCGCGCACAGAGGGCAGGCGGGGTCGCCCAGACTATTCGAGGATGAAGAGATGGGGCTGATCTTCATCGCTGCGGGCATCGCGCTGAGCGCCTGGGGCAAGAGATCGCCCAGTTTGTGCGGGTTGGTCTTTGCCATGTTCCCCCCATGAGCGCAGGGTGCGCTGGATGTAGGCCCAGTTGCGGGCGTTTTTCTCGACGGCCAGGCTGAAGGCGTCGAAGATCCAATTCTCCGGATAGTCGCGCTCGGCCTGGCGCAATTTCTCGGCCAGCAGCGGCGTCACCATGCCGATATTCTGCTCATATAAAAGGAAGATAGTGGGGCGCTCCTTCTCCAGGCCGACGACGACATCGTCGATATCGTGCAGCAGGCCCTCGAACTCGCCGCGGCGCAGGCGCTCCACCGCCTGGCGGCCCCGATCCGAATTGAGGAAATACCAGGTCTCGCGGCGTTCCCCCTGTTTGATCTCGATCTCGATCAAGACCCCCCGCTGGGCGGCGCGGGCAAACGCGGCCAGTGCCCGCGCTTCCTGCGTTTCGGGGTCGCCGCCCAGCCCGGCCAGGAAGACCAGATCGGCCAGGACATCGGGCAGGCGCACATAGCGACTCTCCCCTTCCCCCTGCCCCAGCCGCCAAAAGAGATAGAGCACCGCTTTCAACTCCGCCAGATCATCGATAATCGGCAGCAGATCGCTGAAAAACTCATTGGGCAAGGAGGTGAAACGGGTTTTGCCTGCGGTGAAACCGGCAAACCCGGCCAAAGATGCGGCGCTCATGGTCTGCTCAGGTCCTCCTTGATCATGGCCAACTCGTCGAAGTGGGTGAAATGCTTATTGAAGAAGAGATCGACGCTGCCGGTGGGCCCGTGGCGATGTTTGGAAACGATGATTTCGGCGATATTTTTGCGTTCGGTATCCTCTTTGTACACTTCTTCGCGGAAGACGAACATAACGACATCGGCATCTTGTTCGATGCTGCCGCTTTCGCGCAGATCGGCCAATTGGGGGCGCTTGTCGGCCCGGTTCTCCACCTGGCGGCTGAGCTGTGACAACGCCACCAGCGGCACTTTCAGTTCGCGCGCCAATTGTTTCAGCGAGCGGGAAATGAAGCTGATCTCTTGCACGCGGTTTTCATTGCGCGTCCCGCTGTGCATCAACTGCATGTAGTCCACGATCAGCAGATCGACGCCATGCTCGGCGTGCAGCCGCCGCGCTTTGGTGCGCAACTCGAAGGGGGAGATGGCGGCGCTGTCGTCGATGAAGATCGGGCACTCGCTGAGCACGCCGGCGGCCTCGGCCACCCGGCCCCATTCGTCATCCTGGATCTGGCCCAGGCGCAGGCGCTGCGAGTCGATGCGCGCCTCTTGCGAGAGCAAACGCTGCACCAACTGCTCGTTGCTCATTTCCAGGCTGAAGATGGCCACTCGGGCCGCATGTTTCTTGGCCGCGCTCAGGGCCATGCTCAGGGCCAGGCTGGTCTTGCCCATGCCGGGCCGCGCCGCCACAATCAGCAAATCCGAGCGCTGCATGCCGCCCAGCAGCTTATCCAGGGTCTGGAAGCCGGTGGGAACGCCCAGCACCTCGCCCTTGCGTTGGTGCAGCAAGTCCAGCTCATCCATCACCCCGCGCATGATGCTGCGGATCGGCTGCAAGTCTCGTTCCAGCCGCCGTTCAGAGATGCTGAAGATCAATTGTTCCGATTGATCGACAACCGCTTCCACATTCTGGGTGTCCTCGTAGGCCAGGCGGGCGATCTGCCCGGCCGCGCCGATCAACTGGCGCAGGGTGGAGGTGCGTTGCACGATCTGCGCGTACTGGAAGCCGTGCACCGCCGAGGGCACGGCGTTGATCAGCGAACTGAGAAACGCGGCCCCTCCCACATCCTGCAACTGCTGGCGGCGCTCCAGTTCATCGCTGACGGTGAGGAAATCCACCGGCTGGCGCTGATCGTGCAGATGGCGGATGGCGTCGTAGATCCAGCCATGCCGCTGCACATAGAAATCCTCCGGCTGCACCACGGTGGCGACCTGTACGACGGTGTCGGGGTCGATCAAGAGCGCGCCGAGCAGGGCCTCCTCGGCCTCGATATTCTGTGGGACGATCTTGTCAGCAGGCGTGCTCATATGGCATATCGCGAGATTCAGTATTCAGTAATCAGTATTCAGTATTCAGTTATTGACGCGAATGCTGCCATTCGCCAACTGAACACTGAACACTGAATACTGAATACTGAATACTGATTACTGAACCTAATTCCCGCCC
Source organism: Anaerolineales bacterium (assembly GCA_013359445.1). Taxonomy (GTDB): domain Bacteria; phylum Chloroflexota; class Anaerolineae; order Anaerolineales; family JABWBV01; genus JABWBV01. The sequence goes on from JABWBV010000043.1 coordinate 15,289, forward strand.
AGGTCGTCCAGGTCGAGTTCTTCGATGAAATCGGCGAATGCGCCCAGATCCTCATCTCCCTCCTCCGCAAAGGCTTCGGCGGCGAGTTCGCCCAGGAGGACGGGGGTCACATCTTCATCCGGCAGCCGGCCCGCTTCGCTCAGCACCTTTTCATTCACATACACCGGCACCTCGGCCCGCACCGCCAGGGCGATGGCATCGCTGGGACGGGCATCGATGGCCAACTCGCGCTCGTTGTATTCCAGCACGATCTGGGCGTAGAAAATATCGGAACGCAAGTCGCTGACCAGCACATATTGCACCTCTGCGCCAAGGGCATGCAGCGTTTTGGCCAGTAAATCGTGGGTGAGGGGGCGCTCGACGCTGATCCCCTGCAAGCGCAGGGTGATGGCGTCGGCCTCCGGCGCGCCGATCCAGATGGGCAGATACCGCTGCGTGCCTTTTTCGCGCAGTACCACCACGCGGTTCTGCGTCATCAAGCTGATGCGTACACTGTCGATAATCATTTCGATCATGGTCAGGCTCCAAAATGCACGGCGGGGATAACGGTTTGGGGAGGGGCCGGCGGGATGAACTCGATTATAAAGGGCGGTGGGCAAGCCGTCAAAACCGGGCCCGCGGGCGACCGCGCGCCTTGCGCAAGCCTGGTTTTGACAATCCCCCACCCTCCTCCTATAATGCCGAGGCATTGCGCTTGTGTCTCTCCTAAAACGCGCACTGTTCTTTTCGTTTGTCTACGCTCCCCCCCCACAGACTTGGAGTCATTCACCCCATGTCATTCTGCAAGTTGGGCCAGAAGGGAAGTACAATTCATTATCGTTCTTCAGGAGGAGGATGATGCGACACCTATCTCGTCGTAGTTCTCACGTTTGGCGCGTTCTGCCCTTGTTGGCGGCCCTGATCGTCCTGGCCCTGGTAGCGGCGCCAGGATTGACGCCGGCCAGCCAGGCCGAAGGCGCGCCCTTTAGCTATCTGCCCGGCTATGGCCCCCTGGAAGGCTGCGTGGATGTGGCCGTGGCCAGCGTCGGCATGTTCCCCAATGGCGAAGGCACACTCTCCGTCGATGTGCCAGGCCCGGTGCTCGATGCCTGGCTGGTCTGGACGGGCACGAATGACACCGTGCCCGCCGATCCCATGGTTTCGGAGATCACCGTCAACGGCACGCCGGTCACCGGCAACGCCTACGACATGCTCCTGCCGATCAGCATCCGCCTGGAGTGGTACAGCTATCTGGCCAACCTCGGCCCCGCCGGCCTGAACCTGGTCAGCCAGGGCAGCAACACCCTGAACCTCGCCGGCTGGGATCCTGTGCCCGGCCCGGTGCCGGTGAACCGCAATGGCGCCACCCTGTTCGTGGCCTACGACACCACGCCCTGCTCCCGCGCCAATGCCATCTATGTGCTCGATAACATCGACTGGGCCTTCTGGCGCGATCCTCGCCTGGAGTTCGCCACCAACGTCATCCCCTTCACTTTCCCCTCCACCGATGCGGATCGCACGGGGCGGCTGTACACCTCCATCGCCGGCATCGACCACATGCAACGCGACCACTTGCAATGCCGCGGCATCCGTATGTGGTTCGAACAGGGCGCCGGCGCGGTGCCTGCTGCCCTCTACCAGCAGGCCTGGCCGGAAAGCATCGGCGTCAACGGCGGCTTTGCCATTGCCGATGACATCTGGAACCCGACCCCGCCCTGTACACCTGAATTCCGCGCCCCTGCCACCTCCCTCACCGGCGGCTATTCTGAGGGCGGCGGCGATTATGGTCAGGCGGTGCTGGCCGTCACCGTGCCTGCCGGCGTCAGCCATGTCGCCTACCAACTCGAATCGGAGCGCCCTGCCGATCCCAACATCACGCCCCTCTTCGGCGGCGGCGAATCCTTCGCCTGGATCGGCCCCGGCTCCCCCTTCGTCATCGATATCCCTTCGCCCGACCTCACCGTCAGCAAAAGTGATGGCCTGACCACAGCCAACCCCGGCGACACCCTCACCTACACCATCAACTTCAGCAATCTGGGGGATGGCGCTGCTGCCGATGTCGTGATCCAGGACACTCTGCCCGACTACGTCACCTTCGTCAGCGCCTCCGATGGCGGCACGGAGGCCGGCGGCGTCGTCACCTGGAACCTGGGCGCGCTCGCCCCCGGCGCCAGCGGCTCCGTCTCCGTCACCGTGCAGGTGGATGCCCTCTTCCCCGCCGCCGGCACCTACACCCTGACCAACGCCGTCACCATCAGCACCCCCACCCCCGGCGATGACCCCAGCAACAACAGCGGCAGCGACACCACCACCGTCGACGCCGCCCCCGAGCTGGCCCTGACCAAAGCTGCGGCGCCCAACCCCGTGCCGGCCGGCGATCAGGTCACCTACACCATCGACTGGAGCGTCAGCGGCAGCGCCCCCGCCGTCAACCTCACCCTCACCGACGCCGTGCCCGCCGACACCACCTTTGTCAGCGCCTCGGATGGCGGCACAGAGGCCGGCGGCGTCGTCACCTGGAACCTGGGCACGCAGAACCCCGGCGCCAGCGGCTCGGTCACCCTGATCGTCCAGACCGCCGTCCCCCTGGAGAATGGCCTCGTCATCAACAACACCGCCCTCCTCTCCGAGAGCGGCCCCCTGGCCCTCTCCGAAAGCGCCTCTGCCGCGGTCACCATCGTCTCCAGCCACACCATCGATGTGAACAAGACGGCAGAGCCTGATCCGGTGGATGCCGGCGGCCTGCTGACGTACACCATCACCTATGCCGCCACCGGCAACTCGCCCACCGGCAACGTCACCCTCACCGACGCCGTGCCCGCCAACACCACCTTTATCAGCGCCTCGGATGGCGGCACAGAGGCCGGCGGCGTGGTCACCTGGGATCTGGGCGATCTGCTCCCGCGGGCCAGCGGCGTCACCAGCGCCTCCGGCAGCGTCACCATGGTCGTGCAGGTCGATACGCCTCTCGTCAACGGCCTTGTCCTCGAAAACAGCGCCGTGCTCGACGATGAAGACCCCGACGTGCCCCCCATCACCTCCACCATCACCACCACGGTGCAGTCGGATCACATCCTCACCCTGACCAAGACGGCATCACCCTCGCCGGTGGCCAAGGGCGCGGAACTGACCTACACCCTGACCTGGGGCGTCGAGGGCAACGAGCCCGCGCCCAATGTGGTGCTGCAGGACATCATCCCCTTCGGCACCACTTTCGTCAGCGCCTCGGATGGCGGCGTCTTCAGCGCCCCCTTCGTGACCTGGAATCTGGGCAACCAGAACCCGCCTGCATCGGGCGTCGTCACCTTCGTGGTGCGGGTGCACCCCACCCTGCCCAACGGCATCGACATCGTCAACAGCGCCGTGCTCTCCGATGACGACCCCGGCACCCCGCCGGTCACGGCTTCGGTGACCACGCCGGTCATCCCCACCGCTTTCGGCAGCATCGGCGATGATGTCTTCGTCGATCTCGACAACGACGGCGTGCGCGATCCGGGCGAGCCGGGCCTCCCCGGCGTGGGCGTCACCCTCAGCCAGCCTGGCCCCGATGGCGTTTGCGGCACGGCCGATGATGTGGCCGTGGCCAGCACCGTCACCAACGGTGACGGCAAATACCTCTTCCCCAACCTCCTTCCCGGCGATTACTGCGTCACCGTCAACAGCGCCGACATCCCCGCCGGCCTCACCCTGGGCGGTTCCTTCTCCAACCCACTGGCTGTCACCGTGGGCGAGAATGAGGATGTGCGCGACGCCGACTTCGGCTACATTCCCGCCGCCGGCGCCGCCCTCATCGGCGATACCGTCTGGCTGGATGCCGACGGCGACGGCGTGCAAGACCCCGGCGAAATGGGCATCGGCGGCGTCACCGTCCTGCTCAAAGAGCCTGGCCCCGATGGCCTCTGCGGCACCGCCGATGACGTCACCGTCAGCTCCACCGTCACCACCGCCTCCGGCTTCTACCAATTCGCGGTGCAGCCGGGCACCTACTGCGTGATGGTGGACGAAACCACCCTGCCCGCGGGCGTGAACGTCCTCACCGGCGGTACGAATCCGCATGGCCCCATCACCGTCAACGCCGGCGACAACTACGACACCGCCGACTTTGGCTACAGCAACGGCCCCTTCGGCAGCATCGGCAACCTCGTCTTCTTCGATGCCAACCGTGACGGCGTCTACCAGCCGGGCAGCGAGGGCGGCATTGCCAATGTCACCCTCGACCTCTTCGGCGCCGGCGCGGATGGCGTCTGCGGCACCGGCGATGATGTCTTCGTCGGCTCCACCACCACCGACAGCACCGGCGCCTATCTCTTCACCGGCCTGATGGATGGCACCTACTGCGTCGTCGTCAGCGACACCAACGGTGTGCTCAGCGACTACGTGCAGACCTTCGGCGCCCCGGACACCGACAACAACGGGCAGGTCAGCCCCTACACCGTCGTCATTTCCGGCGCCAACACCGTGCTCCACGCCGACTTCGGCTTCGCCGACGGCCACATCCTCAGCCTGCTGAAGAGCGACAGCCCCGATCCGGTCGACGCTGGCGGCCTGCTCATCTACTCCATCACCTACTCTGTCTTCGGCCGCGAACCGGCACCCAACGTGGTCTTGCGTGACACCCTGCCCGCCCACACCACCTTCGTCTCTGCCACCAACGGCGGCACCGAGAGCGGCGGCGTGGTCACCTGGAACCTGGGCACTCTGGCCCCCGGTACCACCGGCACCGTGCAGATCACCGTGCAGGTCGATAGCCCCCTGGTGCATGGCACCGTGTTGCGCAACTGGATCACCCTCAGCGATGACGATGGCCTGACGGTCGAAGATATCGAAGACACCCGCGTGCGCAGCCGCGTCCTCCTCACCATCACCAAGACCGACGCCCCCGATCCGGTGCTGGCCGGTCAGGAGCTGGTCTTCACCCTGGCCTACGAAGCCACCGGCAACGCCCCAGCCACCGACGTCACCATCACCGACGCGGTGCCCGCGGGCACGACCTTCGTCTCCGCCACCGGCGGCGGCACCGAGAGCGGCGGCGTCGTCACCTGGAACCTGGGCACCCTGCTGCCCCCGGCCAGCGGCTCTGTGCAGATGACCGTCCTGGTCGATGCCACCCTGACCACCGGCACCATCATCCACAACACCGCGGTGATCAGCGGTCGCGGCGGCGATACGCCTCCGGGCGACGAAGACAGCTCCACCACCGAGGTCATCGGCATCCCCGTCCTGCAACTGCGCAAGAGCGCCAGCACAGCCGGCCCGGTCATCTTCGGCGATGTCTTCACCTACGAACTCTGCTACCAGAACGTGGGCGGGGGCGACGCCACCGACACCACCCTGGTCGACACCCTGCCCGCCAACCTCGATTACGTGGCCGGCAGCGCCACTGCCGGCGGCGTCTACGACAGCGGCGCCCACACCCTCAGCTGGAATCTGGGCACCCTGGCCCCCAGCGCCGAAACCTGCGTCAGCTTCGATGTCAAGGTGGCCCGCACCGATCCTGCCCTCCTCTCTGCCACCGGCCAGGTCATCCCCTACCGCGTGTGGGCCGACCTGCTGCTGCACAACGTGGCCGTGCTCGACGCCTCCAACCATGATCCGGTCACAGCAGAGCACGATCTCACCCTCAGCGCCATCGTCAACCCCGGCATCTTCAAAGCCGTGGACAAGACGAACGTGCTGCCCGGCGAGGCGGTGGAATTCACGCTCAGCGTGACCAACGACGGCAACGCCCCCGCCACCAACGTCATCGTCACCGACCAGCTCAACACTCTGCTGGAGAATGTGACCGTCTCCACCAGCCAGGGCACGGCCAGCTACGACGCTGCCACCAACACCGTCACCGTCGATCTGGGCACGATCAACCCCGGCGCCACCGCCACGATCACCATCATGGCCAACGTCAAAGACCTGGATCCGGCGGTGATCTCGCTGCCGCTGACCTTCCCCAACAGCGCGGTGCTGGCCTACGGTGAGGGCGACCCGCGGGAGTCCAATGTGGTGCATGTCACCGTGGACGAGCCCCCGCCCCCGCCCTTCGTCATCCCCGAGCCGGGCACCATCTTCCTGCTGGGCAGCGGCCTGGCCGGTCTGGCCGGATGGGCTCGCCGCCGTCGCCAACAGCAGGGCTAACCCCTCACCCCCTCCTCTCACCCACGCCCCCCTGGCCCTGCCAGGGGGGCGTTTTGTTCCACCACCATGCCCACCGATCTGACGCTGGCGGCTGGATGTAGCGCTCACCTGCGCCTGGGCGAGGCCCTCACCATCAGCCTGGGGCCAGATTGCGTCTACACCCTCGACCGCAGCGGGCGGTTGATCGGCGCCTTCCGGCAGGGGCAAAACCTGCGGCGAGGGCTGGATGGCCGGGTCTTGGCGCGTTGGCGACTGGGCCGCGGCCCCCGGCAGCGGGCCTGGCTGAGCGAGGCCGAGATCGCCGATCTCTTTGCGGGGCTGCGCCGGGATCTGGCGGCGCTGCTGGCGGCAACGCCCCCG
>JABWBV010000568.1 GCA_013359445.1 Anaerolineales bacterium
TTACACTTCTCAGGCCCTTCGCAACGCCGACTTCCTCCTCACCCAACTGCACCCCGGCGACCGTCTGCTCCGCGCCTGGCGCAACGGACAGGCCAAACACAACGCCTACCTCGAAGACTACGCCGCGCTCATCCTCGGCCTGCTCGCCCTGTACCAGACCGACCCCAACCCCCGCTGGTTTGCCGAGGCCGAACGCCTGGCAGGGGACATGCTCGCCCATTTCAGCGACCCGCACGGCGGCTTTTTTGACACCCGCGACGATCACGAAACCCTCGTCGTGCGCCCCAAAGACATGCAGGACAACGCCACCCCGTCCGGGAATGCGTTGGCGGTCACGGCCCTGCTTCAGCTTTCTGCGTTTACGGGGAACGGAGAATGGCGGGATGTGGCAGAGCGCGCGCTGGGGGGCATTCAGCCGGGGCTGACGCGCTATCCGACGGCGTTTGCCCAGTGGTTGTATGCGTTGGATTTTGCGCTCGGCCCGGTGCAGGAGATCGCGATCGTGGGGCCGCCCCCCGCGCGAGACGCGTTGGTTCAACCCGTTTGGGCGCGGTACAATCCCCGGCAGGTGGTGGCGATTGGCGACGGGAGTCCGTTCGGGTCGCCTGCCCTTTTACAAGATCGGCCTTTGTTGAATGATTTGCCCACCGCGTATGTGTGCGAGCATTTTGTCTGCCAGCAACCGGTTAACGCGCCGGAAAAAATGATTACACTCTTAACCCCTTAACTTCTTTCCGCACCTCCTTTCTTCCGCGACAAGTGAATTTGTCGCGGAAGAAAGGAGGTGCGGAAAATTCTAAAAGGAATTGCTATGCCTCTTTCCACTCCTTCCCTCGACGAATGGCGCGCACTTTATGGGGTGGCGCAAAAGATCAAAGAAATTGAACCCTGGGAAATGATGTATGAAGACGAGCTTTTTGCCGTCCAAAACCCCGAAACCGGCGAGATCGGCTACGTGAGCATTATGGGCGCAGGCGGAGAGCATTTTTCGGTGTCGGTCTATTTGGGAACGATGGGGATTCACGGGTTTTTTCGCATACAGGAAATGGCAATGGATGGCGATTTTTCCCCGGAAGTTGCGTTCTCTGTGCCCCAATTGCAGGCGTCGTTTGAGGACCGCGCCATGCTGGAAGATCAGGATCGGGCGGTGATCAAACAACTGGGGCTAAAATTCCGCGGGGCCAACGCGTGGCCGATGTTCCGCAGTTACCGCCCCGGTTACATGCCTTGGCTGTTGGAAGCGGAAGAGGCGCGGTTTCTGACGTATGTGTTGGAACAAACGGTGGAGGTCATGGCTCAATTGGATGAACTGGAAGATGGCGAAGAACTGTTTCCAGACGGGGAGAATGATCTGCTACTCCGCGCCCCCACAAAACAACCCGATGGGAGCCTACGGTGGGAAAATCAGCTTCACCAAATCCCCGAACCGGAAGGCCAGCGCATCCAGCTCAAAATGGACCCTGAGGCGTTCCAGGCTTTGGCCCAACTCCCCGTCGTCAAACAAAAATTGGAAATTGACCTGTTTCTCTCGCCTGCAGGCGTCCGCGAAAAAGGCAAGCGCCCCTACTTCCCTTATCTCTTGTTGGTTGTCGAGCCAAAAAGCACCTATATCCTCGGAATGGAAATGCTCCGACCCGACCCCACGTTGCTGGACATGTACGGACAGACGCCCTTCCTTGTCATCAAGCAACTGCTTCAGTTCGGCGGGCGACCACAAGAAATTGCCATAAAATCGCCCATCCTGGCACAACTCCTGCCTTCGCTGATGAATCAACTCGGCATCCGCCTGAAACAAGTAGACCGCCTGCGCGCCACCGAGCAGGTACAGAATAGTTTAATGGGGCACTTTGGGGGCTTTGGGGGATAATTTTTCTTGGCGCCTGACCATTGAAAAACCGAGTTTTTGCTTATCAAGCGAGTGTCAATTGCTTTTCTCGGAGAAAAAACTCGGTTTTTCGCCTAAATAGGACAGGATCATGTAGCCAAAAGTACTAGCCGCGTTTCCCAAAACCACAAGGGGTCTCTTACAATGGTGGCATTCACAAAACCTGCAATGTTTGTTGATACATCAAAAAATCATAGGCAAAGGATATTTTCAAGCGCGCCGATATGTTATTCGGGCACACAGTCCCAAAAGAAAATACCCATTTAGCATCGCAACAACTTGATCTCCGCGATTTATTTCTTGTCGCGGAGATCAAGTTGTTACGGATATTTTGTAGGAGAATCTCATGCAACGCTTCCTGTTTACTGTTGGTAGTCTCTTGATTCTTGCCAGTCTGATCCTTGGTACCTTTGTTCCCGGACAAAATGCGTCCGCACTCGAACCGGACGGGGGTCTGCCCCCCATCGTCTTCGTCGCCCGCGCGCATCTCGCCACCCCCGACGACATCTTTCAATACGACCTCGGCCCGGCAGGGCAATTCGGCACAGGCCTCCCCAAATACGCCCCCGGCAGTAAACTGGTCCGCCGCGACCCCGACGGGAGCCTGTACGTGTACTCCACCCCTGGCCTCGTGGACATCCAGGCCCCCGATGTCAACTTCGATGGCACCAAAATCGTCTTCTCCGGCGCGACCACCCTCATCCCTGGCACCACCAATTCCGGCTGGCGGTTGTACGAGATCAACGTAGACGGCTCGGGCTTCCACAAACTCACCTTCTCCGACCGCAGTATCACCATCCCCAACGCCGAGCTGTGGGGGAATCAGGAAACCTACGGCACGTACAGCGATTGGTTCCCCGCCTACCTCGCGGACGGGCGCATTGCCTTCGTCTCCACGCGCTACCCCATCCGCTCCCACTACGATGACCGCGCTGGCACCAACCTGTACATCATGAACAGCGACGGAAGCGATCTGCACCGCGTCACCACCGAGCGCGCGGGCCTGCTCCACCCCACCCCCCTCCCCGACGGGCGAATTCTGCTCACCCGCTGGTGGAACCAGTTCAACCAACCGAGCAACCAGGGCATCTACAACCGAATTGACAACCGCGACTACGACCAACTGCTTCCCGATGGCACGGTCATCCTCGCCAACCCCGACGCCACCTTCAACCCCGCCAATGGCCTACTCCCCGGCGGGTACGAAATCCGCGACGCCCCCAACACCTGGCATTTGATGACTCTCAACCCCGACGGCACCGATTTCAAACGGTTTGCCTGGACCCCTGCGTTTACCTGGGCCACCACCTACGACAGCGGCCACGATACCTACCAGGCCACCCAACCCGCCGTCATCCTCAACGGCGAAGCGTTATTCATCGCCTTCACCTCCCAGGCCGATGGAAGCATGGTCCATTCCACCCAACACACCGGCATCCGCGTCGCCCGCCCTGGCCTGGACATGCTCTACGCCAACACCTTCGACGCCCTCGCCGGGCAGGGCATCGAACAATATTGGAACGGCGAAGAGACCACCGTCTACGCCCTTCACCCCTGGGGTCTCCCCAACGGAACCATTCTCTACTCGCAATCCTCTCAAGACAACAGCCTTCCTGCCATCGGGCAATATGCCGAAGGCGCGCACCTATTCGATCTGCAAGGCTCCAACCTGCGATACCAACTCTATACCATGAACCTGGACGGCTCGAACAAAACGCTGATCCCGGTCGATTTATCCAGCGTCGGCCTGGGCACGGCAGATGTGATGGACGCCAAACCCATCACCGCCCGCGTCGGGTGGACAGCATTGTCCGACGAATTTACCAGCACCCCCTCGGACGATCCCGTCTCCGGCAACGTGCCCAACTCCCTGGCGGAATACTGGTTCAGCAACAACGGCCCCGAAGACATCGAAACCGCGACGATTCATAACCCGAACGTGTACGCCAACGCCTCGCTTTATGCCCCTTACGTCAACAACTCCCCACCCCCCGGCAGTGTCGCCTTCATCGAACTGTGGATAGACGCCAACCAGTTTACCGGCGCGTACTGCTACGACGACTGGCCCGATCCGTGCGCCGATTTCCAATGGGACACGCAAGTCCGCGCCGTGCTGTGGGATACAGTCCCCGTCACCTTACAGGGCGCGTTCACCATGACCATCCCCGCGGATGTGATGGGGTTCTTCGTCCTGCGAGATGCAGAACACAATGCCGTGCGGGGGTGGAATCGCGGGTACATTTCCATCGCTCAGGGGAACGCGTGGGCGCGTCCGGGGGAAACGGTCACCTGCGTGGGGTGTCATATGGGGCATGTGAGCGGTTCGGTGGAAGATGTCTTGGAGGAGGCGGAACAGGGTTGGACAAACGTCGCCCCTTACGCGATTGCCTCCGCCAGCAGTTATCACTACAACGATGACGATCCCGACTACCAACCCTTTACCCCGGCGCATCTCATTGACCGGCGCGGGTGGGTGCCGCTCCCGGAAAATGGCCCCGTTTTCAACCCCGAAGAACCGTACATGGAGCGTGTTGCAGAATTCAAGGGCTAAGGGCTTCCGAAAGGCTCACAAGGCATTTTTTTTAGCGCACCCCTGAGAAATTTCGGCGATTGGGCAGTTTT
>JABWBV010000044.1 GCA_013359445.1 Anaerolineales bacterium
CTCTGGGGACGTTTGAGCCGCGATTCGGAGCAGAAAACGACTATCAGCCCTATTTCAAGCCAATTTGGCGGCCCTACAAATGGCTGGCGTACTTTCACCTGTCGCTTCATGGTTCCCGAAGGTGTGCGACTACTGCGTTGCTTTGAAATTGCTGACCTTAAAGGCACATGGATGACCTTCGAAATCCGCCGCCACAGTGTCAAACTCGTCTCCGATACGGTGACGCTGGTCGCCGCCAGCGAACCCGCCAGCCTAGCAACACTGGCACTGGCCCCGGACAATGCCTACCAGACCCTGCAAGAGATTGCTGACCTGGAAAAACAGGAAGCCGCGCTTATTTCCCGCAAAAAGTGGCTTGAACAGCAAATTACCGATTTGACCAATACCGGTACTCTTGTATCCAAGAGAGATGAACAGCAGGCATTGGTAAATAACTTAAAAACCAGATTGGACGAAGCCACGAATCGCTACAATGTTGTAAATGATGACCCCTTTAATTATTGGTGCCAAATTGTTGCGAAACATAGTTTGAAGTGCATGGAAAACGTGGGAACTAGCATTCGCCAAAAGGCCAGCGATGCTAGTCTCCCCCAACAACAATGGCGTTTCGAGTACATAGATAAAATTGAAAATGATAAATATTATTATATTATTTGTAAAAACGCCCAGGGCAATTGTATTGATGTTCAAGGGAGGGATACAAAAAACGGTGCAAATATAATTGTTTACCCTAAGGGGAATGGGGATAATCAAAAATGGAAATTCTCCCTTGTGCCTGGAGACAATCGTTGCTACAAGATAGTGGTCAAGCACAGCACTGGATGTTTTGACGTTCGGAATAACGATTCTGCTGAAGGTGCGGAACTTTGCCAGGGGTATGCAGGTTCAACCATTACCGACAACCAAAAATTTAAACTGGAGAAGGTTGCGATCACAGAAGATGGTGAAACAATCATCGCACCGCTCAGGCAAGAAAAAGGAAGGCTTGAAACGGAGTGGAATACTGCTGACGCTGAATTATCCCGTCTTAAAGCTCTTACAGGCCTAACCACAACCCAGATTCAGTCTCAAACCGATGACTACACTAGAGAAAAGTCAAACCTCGAAATCAGACTCAGAAACTTGCAAAACCAAATCAGCACAAGGAACACGAACTATTTGGTCCCAGTTACATCCAGCCAGAGCTTAAAGATGTCAGAACTGTCTGGACAAGATCCCAACGGCTTGAAAGTCCAGGGCACTTTACTGGTCGGCACCAATCCGGCCACCCGCCTGCAGGCACTGGAAAGTTGCGCCGGGCGAGTGACCTTAAGTTATCAGGATACACAAAGCATTATGCGCCAAGCGCATTATGATACTGCCTACGACAGGGATGGCAAAGGCGAGGAATGGCTACCTGCCGCGTTGAGCGTGGCGCTTAAGCGGGATGGAGCCGGAAATTTAACCATTCATACCAGTGTTTTTGCGAACATCTCCAACCAGATCACCTTTGAGTTTTGGGCTAAGGGAGGGGCGGTGCTGCCTAAACCACCTGTTTGGACAAAACTCGCCGACGAGAATGGGAGTTTCGTTCTCAAAGAGAAAACCACAGTTCGCTATGGCGGGGAAGATAACCAGGGCGGCCATTGGAGAGTTGTGATCCTAGATGCAGGTACTTATACAGCCAACAACAATCTGGGCCAGCAGGGAGGAAATGCCATCGATCCGTGGAGCGGTCATCCCAAAATTTGTCAGTCTCCGGACTATTCAACGTCTGCCCCATTCTTGAGGGCAATGAAAGATGTTGACCTGGCGCTTGAAATCCAACTTCCAAATAGAAAGCAGGAAATTACCTGGAAAGCCGGCAATGGTGCCCAGGCAGATTGCATCGGCCAACAGGCCCCAGCCTCTTTGTATCGCGAACGCTGGACGCACTGGGCCTTTGTCAAGGACTGCGACAAGGGCGAAATGAAAATTTATGCCAATGGCCAGCTATGGCATGCCAACCAGGTAGATAAGAATCAACTGAAGCAATCCCTGAGCGGCATCACATCGGCGGTCCTGGATGGCTCATGGGAAGGCATGCTGGCGGAACTGCGTATTTGGAACGTTGCATTGGGGGCGCGCGAAATCGAAGCCAATAGCCATTTGTCTCTGAGCGGTAATGAACCGGGATTGGTGGCCTATTACCCCATCAGTGAGGCTACCGGCAACGAAGCGCGCGATAAAACTGGATACAACCCGTCAATCACCGGGGTTTCCGACAAGTGGGTGCCTTGCACCGTGCCGCTCACCAGTCCACAAGCGATGACATTCAATGGAACAGACAGTTATATTCAATTGCCAACTATGAACCCGGATTTTAGCCAGGGGTTGACCATTGAATCTTGGGTATTTTATAAAAGCATCAAGAAATGGGCGCGTATCCTTGACTGTGGGAATGGGGAAAATTGTGATAACTTTCTTTTTGCAAATTATGACATAACCCCCGCGCTAAGATTTTATATTAGCAAAGGTCAAAATGCTCAATTTATTGACACAAAATCAGAAGCAAACCCAGTTGTTGAGCCTGGCAAGTGGATGCACCTGGTTGCCACAGTAGATAGCTTAGGCCAAGCAAAGATATACAAGAATGGCCAAGAGATTGGCGCTGGGCGAGTCGAACTTCCCAATAATATAAACCGCACAAAGAACTATATTGGCAAGAGCAATTGGTCTGCGGATGAATATTTTGATGGCCAGATGCGTGATGTGCGCTTATGGAATCGTGCGAAGACTGCCAATGAAATCAAGGCCAATATGAATAAAATTCTCACCGGCAACGAACCTGGCCTGGTAGCGAACTGGCTTAAGCCGCGTCTGCCATTCAATGCCCCATCGATTTTGGCGGAATATAATCGCGTTTATGTGGATGGCCAGCGGCGCAAATCCGCTATGATGGTACGCACCTTTGCCCTGCCGTCTCCGGTTGGAGTATACCTGCTCGATGAACAGCGCATAGAAGAACTGGAAATGAAGTGGATCGGCAACGCCCAGATCAAACCCACCCTACTGGGCTTCATCGAAGGCGCCCCGCCTGTTCCTAGCGAGAACCTGACCGAAGAGGATGATTACAACGGTGCGACATCGGTGGAACTCGTCCAATCCAATGACGTGCAATTCAGTTGGACGCGCGAGCAGGATGTCAGCTCAGGGGCTGAATTATCGGGCTTTTTCGGGCTTGATGATGAAGTTTCGATTTCTACGGGGGTTGGCGTGGAAGTACAAAAGAAGGCATTGGCAACGCGCATAGGCACGAATGTTGCCACCAACTTTGCGTATCACTGGCAAAATGCCAGTACAGTAGGGGCCAGCCAAAGCCTGACAAGTACGGATCGTCTCGAACTTCGCGGCTACAAGGAATCTGATCCACGTTTCCCGCACCTGGGGAACCGCTTCGTCCCCAAGAATATCGGCTATGCTCTGGTGGTCAGCGGCATGGCCGATGTTTACATCAGCAAGCTCAAGCGCAGCGGACGTATGGTCGGCTACCAAGTGTTGCCGGTCGAAGGCGTGCCGATGGATGTCAACACCATCACCTTCCTGATGAACCCGGCCTACACCATGGCCGGCAGCCTTGATGGTCAGACAGGCAGCAGCGCGACGAGTGAGCGCTTTTTCCGGCATGTGCCAGAGATGCGCAACCAGTATGGTTCGCTCTACCCGGCCAGCTACTACCGCGTGAAGGAAGCTTACCTTCTGAAAAGTTGGATCGATAAACAAGATAAGGAGCACGAAGCTTATTTCAACAACTTCGACGCTGGTACGGTGGATGAATCCTCGTTGGAGAGTGAAATTGGGGATGCGGAAGCGGAAGCAGACATCCCCGCAGTCGAAAAATTGAAGGGTCAAATCCAAATCCAGGAAGATAAAATCGAGCGCCTAGAGACAAAGGAAACCGAACATGGTCTAACGCCCGATGAAAAGGGCGACCTGACTAACGCACACCTGAAGAAAAATGATCTCGACCAGCAACTACAAAAACAACACAAATTGGAACTAGACAAAAAGAACAAAGAAAACCAGGAACGCCAGAATAAGATTCAGGAACAGCACGATAATCTGTCGGCGCGCGCGCATGCTACGAATAGTTTTGCAAGTTGGCAAAAGAAGATGGAAAGCCTGCAAATCCGTGCGGGCAAGCGCAACATCGTCAATACCTATGTCTGGGATGGCGATGGCGGATTTCATGCCGAGGAACAACAGTTTGCTAGCACAGTTGAGCATAGTGTGGGTGGCTCATTCGAATTCAGTTTTGGTATCGGATACACAAATTCAGTGGAAGTTTTTGGCGTTGGTGCAGAGCTTAGTGGTATGTCAAACGTTGGTCTAACCCAAACCATGAGCAAAACCGAAAGCACCAGCAAAGGTATGGAGCTACATGTGGACCTGAGTGGGGTCGAAAGCCGCGGCATCACCGATTACAAAGATTACCCCATTCTGCCCAGTGAAAAAGTGGACCGCTACCGTTTCATGACCTTCTACCTCGAAGGCAGCACCAACCACTGGCACGACTTCTTCACCGAGGTGGTTGACCCCGAATGGTTGGCCAGCAACGACGAGGAAGCACGCGCCCTGCGTCAGTCCTCCCTCGCCGCGCCTAACAAAACCTGGCGGGTACTGCACCGCGTCACCTACGTCGAACGCCCGGCGCTGATGGGTTTTGGCCGCGACCTACGCATATTAAGCAACAAAAATACGGATGACGAGATCGTTATTCTTTCAGATATCAAATCTTTGATGCAAAGTGAGATCAATGATCTTAAGACTCAGTTGAACGCGGTCAATAAACAATTGGAGCAAATCCTCGGCAAATTAAACACATCTAAGTAAACCTATGCGTTCTTTTCAATCCAAAGAGGCCATCGGAGTTTCCGATGGCCTCTTTGGATTAACTGATGGAAGGGACAAAGAAGTGTGCGAGAATAGGACCTAAACACGACGGCAGAGATCGTCATTGTGCGAGAGTTCAAGAGCTTACACGTCTTTCAACTTGCCCTAATGGCCGGAGAAGAAGCGCTAGAACCTAAGCTATTAAGGCGTTAGGGTCTTTTAACGAACGGCAGAAACACCTGACTTTGATAAACCAACACCGTGATTGGGCCGTTAGGGTCTGGTCGCTGGTAAAGGTAGCAGTATTGTTAAAGGGATGGATACTTTTTGGAATTCAGAAAAGGCATTAGGATACTATTTTAATAGAAGGGGTTTCAATTGCTTGCTCCAATTGCGAATGGCCTCCCAATCCCGGTGATCACCTTCTTTCCAGAAACCTAACAGGACGCTCAACCGGAACTTTAACCTATCGCTGAGCGAAGGAAGTTTGTTTATATCCAGTGCACCTGCAAAGAGACCCTCTGCAACCGGCTTGACCATGTCACGAATGGGATTCAGCCAGGTGGCGACATGACTCCGATATTGCGTGCCATTTTTCATCGTGAGAGTCATACACACGAGAAACGCGGCAAACGGTTTATCCCGCAACTCATTTTGATGCTTGCGGGTGAACGCGACAGCTTCAGGCAACCACGCACCACCGTTGATTGCACTCCCCGCAACAATGGCTTGATAAGCGGACAGATCTTGGACAGCGCGCATAGGCAACACATCCACGGAAAGACCATCTTCCACCAGGGTTTTTCCAATCGCCTCGGCCACTCCTGCAGTTGAACCAAAGCGGCTGGCATAGGTAACAAGAATTTTGTTGTTCATATTCACCATCCTTTCGGCCTCTTTACACCTTCAATCTTCCTACAGAAATTTTTTCGATTCAGACCATGAAGAATTCTAAATGGCGTCTCCCGACCGTTTAGGGATAAATGTCCTACGTTCCCAGGCATTTTGTCATCTTCCCTGGCTTTTGCCTTTCGATGAGGCTCGCAGGTGATCTGAGCGAGCCAAAAGGCGGAATTTCCCGATCACGGCCTCGCAAGGATGGGCAAAAACACCTGACTTTGATAAACCAACACGGTGGTTTGCGCGGTTAGGATCTGGTCGCTCGAAAAGGTCGCGGTATTGGTCACGGCGCCGGGCGTTAAATCCGCTTGGGTGGAAATGGCGAGCGTCACCCATTCACCCTCTTGAACGTCTACCGTCCAGGTCACGGTTTGCCCATTGACCTCCACGGTCCCCGGGCCGGTGGCGTTCAAAATGGTCAAAGCGTCCGGGACGGGGTCCACGACGGTCAGGGTCGTCGGTTCACCAACATGATAATAAGCCAGGGTAAAGGTGGTTTGTCCGCCAGGGAGAAGGGAGGCTGGGTTCGCCGTTTTGAGGGCGGTCGCTTCGGCGGGAATCCCCTGGATGGCCGCGGCGAGGGCGGCCCGGGTGGCCGCGAGGTCAGTAGGGATATGGCTGAATAAGGTGCGGGATTGGATGAGTTCGGCGACGAAGGCATCCGCCGCGTTCCCTTGCCCCACCTGAGGATCACCGCCCGCCAACAGCCACAGATATTCGAAATCCTCCATCCCATCGCGCAAATTCATCCATCGGATCGAGGGGACGAGTTGATGGCCGTTTTCCCCACAGGTGTTAAGCCCGGAACCATCCTGATGCGGGGGATAGAAGAAAAAGCCATCGCCGTTGTCTTGCCCGGTGACGTTGGGCGTCGTCCAGGGGTTACTGCTCCAGTCGGTCGTAGAATAATGGAGGAGGCCATCTACCCGCTCGTGCCAGGCTAACCACGGGGTCAGACGCGCTTCTGCACCCGGGTGGGACATCAGGATCGGGTTAGGAAGCGGTGGGTCATCGCCGTACAGGTAGTACCACCACACGTCCTCGCCGTAATTGGCCTGCCGGACATGGCTTTTCTCGGACTCGTAGTTGCTGATGGTCGGCATCCAAAGGTCAATTTTTGCACCCGGGTAATTGTAGATGGCGGGTTCGACCTGCTCGCTGACCATCTGGCGGAGATGCGGGGCGGCGGCTTCGGTCAGGGCGGAAAGCTGGCCGACAATGGTGTAATCGGCGTCGGTCTGGGGTTCGTTGACAATGTGGTAGTAGGCGTTGGTGTAAGCATCGGAGACCAGATAGGCGTCCAGAGCGCTCAGGTATTGCGTCCACTCAGCCTGATATTGCGCGTCACCCAGCACGCCACTGCGCCCCACCCCGCAAAACGAGTACGGGAGGCTGTCGGGCGGCCAGTTGCTCGTGGGGCCAAAGGCCAGGAATTCCTCGAAGCCGTATCCCTCATTGAACCCTTGTTCGCCGTGAATGTATTTTCCGCCCAGGGTGGCAAAGTCCCAGTCGCCCCAGGCGTCGGGTCGCAGGGTGCCGTTGCAATCATATTCCATCCCGCCCGGATAGTTTAACCCCGCGGGCCAGGCGACGCCTTTCGGGGTCAGACGGGCGTCGGCAAATTGCTGTTTCAGACTGTCCACCACGTCCCAATAACAAGCCTGCACCCCGCCATCCGTGCCTTTGTACATTTCGACAACATTCGACCAGTCAAACCCCCACTCGGAGGCGAGATGCGTTTCACGGGGGAGCGTAAAATCCCACACGGTAAGGGTGACGGGAATGCTTGCCCCGCCTACGATGACCGTCCCCATATAGTCGCCCGCGGGTGCATCCCAGGGCACTTGCACCGTGAACCAGAGCGGTTGGTTTTGTCCGGTCGGAAAGGTGAGGGAGGTGCCATTGGTAATCGGCCAGAGCGGGTCCGGCCACGCGCCGAAACGGTCGAAGGCATCGCCTGCGGTGGTGATGGGCACGTAACCGACTTGATGCAGGGTAGGCGCGGGGATCGTGACTGGGCCGATAAACGCCGAGGCGGTGACAGGGGCGGTGGTTTCTGCAGGGGCACGCACGACTAACTGGAAGGCTTCAAACTCGCCTCGCGCCGCAGCGAAGGTGACGGGGGCCGTGGCGATGGGAGGAAGCATGGTCGGGGTGATTTTTTCCACGGTGGGGGCAGCCCACACACTCCACCCGCCGGGGAGGGTGGCCCCACCCGCGAGATGGAAATATCCCCCGCTTTCTGCCGCGCCCGCGACGCCGGCAACCGGCGTTCCGCTCAAGGTGGCGACCACTTCTGGCAGAGGGTGACCCGCGTGGGCCAGGATGTCGAAATAGATGTAGTACAGCGTCACCCCCGGAACCGTTTGCCATTGCAAGGTGCCGTTATTCTGATCCACCAGGCGCAGATTGTCGAACCAGAGGGTGAGTTGATCACCGTCGTCCCACAGGCCACTGTTGCCGTTGACGGTGTCGTTGTCGCGTGTGTGAAATTCCATCCGGGTGATATCGGAGAGGTTCAGCCCATCGGCAGGCCAACAGGCGTCGAAGGGGTTCAGGGAAACGCTCGCGGGGTTCCATTGGTTGAGGGCTAGCGGGGGACCACCCTGCGTGACAGCAGTGCCCCCGCACGCGTTGTAGAGTTTGTACCAGTACAAATCCGGGGCTTGATCCACCGCACTGGCGTTCACCTCCGGCCAGACGTCGTAGAGGAAGGTTTCGTAGGGACTCCAGTTGGTAAGCGGATCGCCGCTGGCAATGTGCAATTCGACGCCGGGGTAGCCATAGCCGCCAGGGAGATTGTCCACAATGGCTTTGAGCGAGCCGGTGCCTTGGGTGTGACGGCTGGGGTCGGCCTGGGCGGTGCCATCGTTGACGGTCCAATACACGCCCGTGTCGCTCCAGCCGATTTGAGGGGTGTCGGCGTCATCGAGGAGGGTGCTGTAGGTTTCGACGTAGGCGAGGGGGTTGCCCGCCGCCCCGGAGGCGTATGGGATGACCCGAATGGAACGCACATCGAGCAGGGCATGGTTCAGCCCCAGGGCGTCGAGGTGTGCGCCAAAATCGAGGGAGACCGTCGCAAGTCCCTGCCCGGAGACGGTGACGGGGAGGCGGTAGGGATAAGCGTTATCCCACCAGGCGTCCGTGGGTGAGGTGGGGGACAGGGAAGGGGTGGCGGAAGAACGCACCAGCGTGGGCAGGCAGAGGGATACAACCCACATAAAAGTTATGGCAAGGCGAAAGGCACGGGACATGAGGCACCTCCTAAGGGTTTTAGGCATATGAAGATTCTACAAGTTCCGTTGGGAGAATACAATCTATCAATTGTGCCTACTGTCTTCCAAAATTCATCACATACGTTGCGAACTTCTTTCATTTCATCGTTTCCTTTAATAGCCCCACCCCCATGAAGACGATCCCAAAATTCTTGACGACCATACTGATAACAAAAGTCGTCAACACCGCTGAAGAAACATGATTCATAAAATATATTTTGGCAGGCATCCCGATCAGCATGGCCGCAAGGACAATCAAGCCACCCGCCATGCCATAGGGATTTCTGAGGGTAAAAAAAAGGATGGTCAGGGTCGTGGAGAAACCAAATCCGCCAACCAACCCTCCTAACAGGGCCCCCATCCCTTTCAAATAACCGGCTCGTGTGAGGACGGTGTAATCCGTAACAGTTGGATAACCCTGGATGCTGTGGGCAAAATGAGTAGTGACGTAACGCCAACAGACTCTCTCAAGAATGTACAAGATTCCGACGAACACAGCAATCAAGGCAATGGGATGACGATCTTTCAGCCAACTCCCGTAGAGACCTGCCGTCAGCATACCAATCGAGAGGATTAACAACGGCTCGCCGAAGTAGCCCGCAATCGTGTAAGGCGTGGCGTATATCGCCGCCGGATTCAAGGCATAATTTCGGGTTTGAAGAGAAGCAACAAACCAATCGCCCAGCCCGTGCATATCCGAGACGAGGGTGGCGGCAGTCGCGAGAAAAAAGGCTCCGAGTGCGCCGATGAACAACAGTTTATTTTCCATGACCAATTTCCTCGCAGGGCGACTATTCCTCAACTTCAATACGATCCACCACGAGCTGTGAGCCGTTGTAATCCGGGACATTGCTGACCAACGTGCCATAGAGGTGGACGATTTTGCCGGTATCACGCAGAGCTTCGAGTTGGGACTTCACTACCGGATCCATAGCATCAATACCAAACGTGATCATCTGCCTCAAATCCTGTCGCTCAAAGTAATCATCAAACTGCGCGCCGGGGGGCGTGCTTTGGATGACACCCCACCAGTCCACCACGGCTTCGGTGGCTTCTGGGGGCATGGAATTTCCTGGTTCATCCCCTCCTGTACCACTCCCCTCATTTTCAGCAGGCTCGAATGGAGTTGGGCTGATTGGTGTGGCGGGACCGCATTCGCCCCGGTAATAGGCCCATTCATCACAGGTACTGCCATCGGGGAAACTACAGACTCCGCTTTGGCTCCCGTCTTCCGCCGTGATAATTTCGAGTTGGTTCCCGTTCTGTTCGCAGTAGACCGAGGCGGGGTTGAGCAATCCAGCTGGGGTTTGTGGCGACGCGCAGGCTGTCAGCGCCAGCAAAATGATCGTGAGGGTGATACTCTGTTTCATTTTTCTCTCCTTATTTTTGACAAGGAATCCCCATTGTTATGGCGACGTTGCCTTTTTTGTGTCCTTGCTCGACATAGCGATGCGCCTCGATGATCTGACCGAACGAGTAGACTCGGTCAATGACTGGTTTGATTTCACCGGCTTCGATCAGGTCTTTGAGAATCAGCATATATTCGACTTTCTCGCCGCCGTTCGAATCGGCATGGACGTTGACGTGGACCGCGCCCGGCTTAAGCACCTTTTTCCATTGCATCGGGGATAGCTTGCCAACCGCGTCAAAAATCACATCGTAGGTTTCACCGTTTTGGGTGAAATCCTGGCAGGTGTAATCAATAACCTGACGCGCCCCGAGCGATTTGACCAATTCAAAATTCGCCCCACTGCACACCGCGGTCACGTTTGCCCCGAAGCGGCGGGCAAGTTGGACAGCAAAGGTACCTACCGCGCCGGACGCGCCGTAGATCAGGATATTCTGTCCGGATTGGAGGTTGCCCTTTTTGAGGCAGTGCCAGGCGGTCTGTCCCCCGCCCGGGATGGCCGCGGCTTCCTCGTAAGAGAGGTTGACCGGCTTGAGGGCGATCACGCCCCTCTCGGGCAGGCATTTGTATTCGGCATGACCGCCGAAGTTGACATCGTAGGTGGAGGCAAATACCGCGTCTCCGGGTTTGAAGCGGGTCACCTTCCGCCCGAGGGCCTCGATCTCCCCGGCCAGTTCCATGCCGAGGATGTGACGTCTGGGCTTGTTCCAGCCGAGGATCAGGCGTGCCATGAATTTTTGCCAGCCCGAAATGTTCGGCAATTTGAAACTCCGCATGATCGTGTCGCCGATAGTGACGGTGGTGGCGTGAACTTTGACCAACACTTCGTGGTCGCGCGGCGTCGGTTTGGGAACATCCACCAGATGTAAAACTTCCGGGGGACCGTATTGGGTGTAAACGCTGGCTTTCATCTCAAGCCTCTTTGGCAGGATAACTGCGTAGCAACACGATTCCCAGCCCGACGAACCAGATGATCTGTCCCAGGCCAAAGACACCGGTGAAATCGGTCAATGCAGGCAGGATGGTGAGGATGCCCACCGCGCCGACAAATACGCCGAGGTAGTTCAGCTTTTTGGGGAGTTCGCCTACACGCAGTGAAGCCAGGCTGACCAACAGGGTCCAGGTTCCGCCGAGGATTTCGCCATTGGCGTTGCCCAATCCGTTGGTGATGGCCTCAATTGCCTGAAAGGTCAAGGCGGCCTGCGTCGGGTCTTTGGCGTAGAGTGCGACGACCGTCGCCAGTCCCGCGTTCGCGGCCATCCCGCTGGCGATGAGCGAACCCGCCCAGATCAGCCCAATCGCGGCGGATACTTGTATGAGGGCGGGCGCGCCAGCCTTCATCCGGTCGTACAACGCGAGTGAGAGGATGATCAGCGCAAACCCAAAGAACACGTACATGAACAGGTTGGTTGAGAAGATGATCGTCTGTTTTTCGACGTTCAGGGCTAATTTTTGGGCTGGATCCGTGATATTGAGGTAATCCAGCACGACGAGAAAGATGAGGATGCCGATCAGGTGGGCGACGGCCATATACAGGGCCGCAAGACCGCCAGATTTTTGTAGGGTTTTCATGGGATTCTCCTTATTTTGAATAGACTTTGAAGTATCTTCTCGATTTTTTGGGGCCAGATGGGGTGAACGTGTCAAAGTCTTGGTCGAATTGGCCGAGTTTCAACACGTCCACCCCACCTTTTTGAGAAAATACGCTTAGACGTTGTGCCATTTCCAGGCAAACCAAATGATGAGCAGGAGGCACAGCGTTTCGACACTGGCAATGAAAAGGTAGTGGGGATACGATGCCATGCCACCCCAGATATAGGCCATCGTGATGATCGCCGCGAGGATGTTGATCCAACGATTGAGGCCATACTTCAACACGCGGGACAGGACGATCATGGCAATGCCGATTTGCCCCATCACCGCGCCGGCCAGCATCAATTGGGGGATGGATGCGCCCGCGCTGGCCGCCGTCCGGGCTACTTCATCCGCCGCGCCGGGGATAAAAAGGGAAAGGATGTCCGCTTTCAGCATGTTGATCATGACCACGATCCACAGGGTGGAAAGCAGGGCTTTCGTGTCGAACTTTTTTGTAGGGGGGATGTTTATGTTCATTTTTTCTCCTTTATGGATTTCATGAATGGAATTTTTTTAGGTCGTTTTTGAAGAAACGTAGAGCGCGCTAACGATCAGGCTGTCAATAATGCAATAATGGGTAATAACACGGTCAAAATGAAACCCACCAACAAGGTGACATGGAGACGTTTGTTCTGTGGGTGATCCACCCAGTAGGTGAGCAGGACGGACAAGGCCAAGGTCTG
This sequence comes from Anaerolineales bacterium, assembly GCA_013359445.1. GTDB lineage: Bacteria > Chloroflexota > Anaerolineae > Anaerolineales > JABWBV01 > JABWBV01. Next base: position 12,753 of record JABWBV010000044.1, read on the forward strand.
TAAAAACACCTCGGGCCAACCGACGAGATGATCCCAAATGGGGAAATTGAAGAAAATCATGCCTTCAATCCCTCCCCAACTGGCTGAAAAGGGCGTCAGAATCCCGATTACGACCAGCATACACCACATGATCAGCCAGCCTTTTCGCTTACGGTGCACTGTCCCGTCGCTGAATAACACGTCCCTTAACAGGTAAAACACAATGGCCAATAACGCCGCCCGAAATGGCTGAAATAGAGGGCTGGCCATGAGGATCGGATCCGTAATGTTTCGGATGATCGGGGCTATGTCTGGCCGGGTCATGCGTGTTGCATATCCGAGGAGAACGGAAGCGACAACGCCAGTAACGAAATAAGTGACCGTATGCGAAATAATCGTCCGATACAGAATGGACCAGAAAGAAGGTTGTGGATTGGTCATTTCGATCTTTTTTACAGGGGCGGAACTGGGGTTCATTTTTTCTCCTTGTTCAGCACGCTTGTGGACTTGAACAACCGAGACCAAGGGCATCCCGAGGTCGCGCACCTTTTTAAGGAGTCCGTGCAGGGCGGCCTGATCCGCTACAGGTCCTGAAAGAAGTGTGTCGCCGTTTTCTTCCAGCGTGATGGTCAGGTCTTCGAACCACGAAGCCCATTGGGGTTCCAGGTGTCCCTTGAGGCGGATTTCGTAGGACGGTGTGTTGGGGTGCGGTTTATCAAGCATCGTTTTCTCTCGGTTACTGCCCAATAGGATACCGTTGGAGGTGGTGAGGCGTCATCACCACATGATGTGAGGGAGATGGTGATTGTGTGGAAAACAAAAAACTCCAGCGGGTGAGGCTGGAGTCGGGTGGGAGAAAATTTAGAGAGCTAGAACAATTCGAGTTCTTCCGCGCGGCGGACCGCCCCACGACGGGTATTGACCCCCAGTTTGTTGAAAATATTCTTGGTGTGGGTACGCAAGGTGTTGAGCGACACGATCAAGCGTTCGGCCATTTCGGGGCCGCTCAGTTCACTGCGAAGCAGTTTGAGCACTTCCAACTCGCGTTCGCTCAAAGGCTCGACCATTTTGGATTTTTGATTTGCGATTTTAGATCGAAGCCCGTCTTCTTTCGACCAGGGGAAGAAATCCAACATGCGATCCACGTAACCAAGCAAAGGATGAGTGCGAGGCGCAATCAGCATTCTAAAATCCGCAATCAACAATCGCATCGCTTCGCCCTCATCCACGAAAATACGGAGGTAGCCCTCCGGCTCGGCCAGGGTCAGGGCGCGTTCTAGCGCGGCAAGCGCCTGGGGTTGATCGCCCTGCGCCTGGTGAATGAGCGCGCGCGTGATCAGGATGTCGAGCACGCTCCCCGCTCGTTTTTGCGCTTCGGCCAGAGTCAACAGACGTTCAAGCATTTCGTGAACCCCCGTGAAATCACCTTCGGCCAGACGGACGCGCGCCAGCGTGAGATGTTCGTATTCGCCCAGATAACTCGCCTCGTCCGTGACCGAGAGGCCGCGTGCCTGCACCCAAGCCTGGGCCTTGTCCAACCGTCTTTGTTTGAGATAAATCCGTGCCTTGTGCGCCGCGACCGGATGCAGGATGGGGATCGGGTTTTTGACATATCCGCGCTGAGCCTGGTCCAAACATTGAAGCGCGGCCTCCCACTCCCCTGCGGATTCTTTGAGCCGGGTTTGGGCTAAATTCCAGCGATAGGGCCAATCAATCAGCGTGGTGTGTTGCCCCAAATTCGCGACGATTTGCAGGCGTTGTGTGACGACCTCCTCTTCACCGCGTTCATGGGCAAGCATCGCCAACCCCAAATGATGATGTGCGGTCACCACTTCCGCTTCCGGCCCAAACGTCTCCGCCTGTTGGATAGTTTTTTGGAGGCCCTTTTCGGCTTCGCCCAGATGTCCCAAGATCACCTGCATATCCGCCACCACAAAGGCACTGGCGATCACATACAGATGATTGCCCAATTTTTGCATATCTTCCATCCAGGTGTGCATCGCCTGAAACGAGGCTTCCACGTTGCCAACCGCCCACTGCGTAAAGCCCAGGGTGATGGCGGCCTGGGCGCGGGTGAGAAAATCATCTTCGGGCGCGAGTTCCACGGATAGCCTGGCATACCGCACGGTTTCCGCCAGATTGCCCTCAATTTGGGCATTCCCGGCCCGGATCAGGGCGATGGTTCCGGGGATAGATTGGAACAATTCCTGATCGTCCATGCCTGCCAACACACGCTCCGCGGCTTGCAGGGAGGTTTCACTGGCTGAAAGCTCGCCAACATCCGAATACGCCCACCCCAATTGGAGACACAACCACGGGCGGGAGGACACCACAGCCGGGGGCAGTTTTTTCACCCAACCCAGCCAGGCGGGGGTCTGAAAACTGCGTTCCATCCCTTGCCAGGCGGCTTCGGCCAGGTGCGCCGCGCACGGAAAATCGGGGGCCGCGAGGGCGTGGTGAAAGGCGGCGGGCAGATCGCCGTTTGCCTCATACCAACGGCTAGCGCGCAGATGGAGTTCGGGGAGTTCGGCGGGCTTTCCCAAGCGCTGGCGCAGTAAATCGCCAAACAGGTGGTGATAGCGATACCATCGGCGTTCGCTATCGAGCGGGATAATAAACAAGTTGGCACGATCCAGGGCTTTCAGAATGTCTTTCCCAGTTTCCGGGGATGAACCCAAAACCGCCTCACAGAGCGGGCCGCACAGACGTTCAAGGATAGAAGTCTGTAACAAAAAAGTCTGGACTTCGCTGGGCTGATGTTCGAGCACTTCTTCCATCAGGTAATCGAGGACGAAACGATGACTGCCGGTAAAAGATTGAATGAAATGGGCGGCGTCGGAGTTTCCCTGCGTGGGGAGGCCTTGCATCGCAAGGGCGGCCATTTGCAAACCCGCAATCCAGCCTTCGGTGCGCGCTTCCAACGCGGCAACCTCTGGTTCAGAAAGTTTCAGCCCCATCATGCGGGTGAGAAATTCGGCGGCTTCGGCGGGGGCAAAACGCAGGTCGGCGGCGCGCAGTTCGGTCAACTGGCCGCGGGCGCGTAACCGGGCCAGAGGGAGATGGGGGTCCTCACGGGTGGCGATGACCAGATGCATCTGAGGAGGCTGGTGATCGAGGAGGAAGGCCAACGCCTGGTCAATTTCTCGTGCTTCAAGGGTGTGATAATCGTCGAGCACCAACACGAACGGGGTTGTTAGGGTCGCGATTTCATTGAGCAAAACGGTGAATAGCCCCTCCAAAGGCGGTGGTTGAGGGGTTTGTAAGGTGGCCCTGATCCCCTCCCCAAAATCCCCCTTGAGCGTTTGGAGCGCGGCCACGAGGTACGCCAGGAACCCCAGCGGATCGTGATCCCCGGCATCCAACGAGAGCCAGGCCACTGGCCGCCCACAGCGGGCAAGCCACTCGCTCACCAGCGTGGTCTTGCCGAAACCCGCGGAAGCGGAAATCAGCGTCAGTTTGCCCCCGCGCGTGAGGCCTTCATTCAGCCGCTCTATCAGGCGCGGGCGCGAGACCATGCCGGGCCGGAGCGGGGGAAGGTACAGTTTTGTGGCTAAAAGTGGGGCGAGCATAAAGTGCTTTACGCAACTTCCAATTGCGGATGACTTCTGACCCTCTCGCGGTACTCCCTGGGGGTGACTCCCAGCCACTTCTTAAACGCCTTGCGGAAAACGCTTGGCTCGGAGAAACCCAGCAGATAGGTGATTTGCTCCACGGTGTAATCGTCGCGAATGTATTTCTGTGCCAACCGCTGGCGAATGTCGCGCAGTAGGTCGCTGAAAACCACTTCCTCGGCTTCGAGACGGTTTTGTAACGTCCGCACACTGACGGACAATTCTTTTGCCACCTTTTCAATCGAAAGGTTTTCGTCATCCAGTTTTGACAGGATGATTCTGGTCACAGTGCGGGTGTGTTCATCATTGCGTTCCATTTGTGCCATGAAATCCTGCGCGTATTTCTCGAAGTGTTCGAGCAGGCTGGGGTTTGCCATGCGGACGGGCAGGCTGGCAATCATCCAATCCAATGTGAGCGAATTTTCCTCGTGTCCGAAACGCACAGGACAACGGAAGATGCGCTCATGCTCGGCGGTGGATTCGGGCTGGGGATGCGTGAACGTCACCTCAAGTGGGTTGAGCGGCGCGCCCGTCAGCGTCCGCATCATCTGCACGGTGCTGGAGATGGTTGACTCGTAGCAATGATGCGACATGGCGGGCGCGTGCGGCGGGGTAAAATAGGTCACATGGATTTTCCCAGGTTTTATCTCGGCGCGGGCGTCAATCAGGTTGCCAATGATGCGCGAATACTTCCCAGCCTTCTCGAATGCCGCTCCCAGCGTATTACAATTCATCATCATGTAACCGAGAATGGACCAACTCCCAGCCTCGGCAAACTCTCCCATGTGCAGACCCAGGTATGGGTCACGAATGAAGCGGGCGGCTTCATCCTGGATGAGCAGATACGTCTCAACAGGAATCCGCTCGTCAAGCGCGCGCACCGTTTGTGGGTCAACGCCCAAAGAATGCAGGAATTCATCCACATCCACGTTCAGCGAATGGAGATAAAGAAATAATTGTGAAAGAACTGTAACAGAAACGGAAATAGGCTCTGGAGCGGTCTTCATGGGACAATGATAACTTAATTTGCGCCGAAGGACATGTTTTTTGCGGGAAAGGTCATAGGCATTTGTGGGCGCGCAGATTATCATCAGGTGAAAAATACAAGGAAAGGTTTATATGGAAATACTTTCAAAGTTCGCCACCCCTGGCATTTTGTTCCTGTCTACTCTTGCCTTCGGCTTTTGGTTGAGTAGCCTTGGCAAGCCGTATAACGGACTGCTCTTCAATGCCCATAAGCTCATCGCGCTGGGTGCAGTGATCTCTGCGGCGATCCAGGCTTACCACACGATGAAAGTCGCTGACATTTCACTTGTTGTCATCGCGATGGCGGTGGTCAGCGTTTTATGCGTCATTGCCCTGTTCGCGACAGGTGCGTTTATGAGCATCGGCAACCTGCCACAGATGCCGCTGTTGACCGTTCACAGAATCGCATTGATTATCCTGCCACTTGCGTTGGCGGCAATGGTTTATTTTCTTGCCTGAGCGCATCAATCACAAGGATTGTCAAATGGAAAATAAAAATATTATTCCACAGATCGTCGCTGTCTTATTATGTATTCTTTCACTGGCAGGGCTTCTCTTCCAATCCGCCTTTTACCCCATGCAGGATTTACAACGCACCTTCGTCTCAAACGATGTCGTCAACCTGCTCATCGGTTTGCCTGCGTTGCTGATTCCCCTTGCGCTTGTTCGCCGTGAAAATATGATGGGCGTTCTTTTATTACCTGGGGCGTTGCTCTACGTTACCTACAACTACCTCGCCTACTCCTTCGCAAGCTGGTTGAGCCTGCCAACCTTTTTCTATCTCGCCCTGGTTGGGTTGAGTGTTTTCGGTTTTGTTCAGTGCCTGGCAAACCTGGACATACATAATATTCAACAGCAATTGCACGGCGCAGTTCCAGCGCGATTTGCGGGCGGTGTGTTGACGGTGTTTGGCTTGTTGTTCTTTTTCAGGGGCGTGGGGCAGGTCTATTCCACCATGATAAATTCCGCATCCCTCATCACACCTGAAATGTCTGTTGTCTATGCCGACATGCTCATCACACCGTTATGGATTCTCGGCGGGTTAGCGCTATGGCGACGCGGAGCCTGGGGGACTGCCATGGGGACAGGATTGCTTTTTCAAGCCAGCCTGTTATTTGTTGGGTTGCTCGTTTTCTTCGCCCTGCAACCTGTCCTGTTGGGAGGCATATTCCCCGCCGTTGATTTTGGCGTCATCGCCTTTATGGGGTTGTTTTTCTTCATCCCGTTTGGGCAGTTTGTGAAAGGGATATTGCGGTTGACCTGAAAGAAGATGCGGTTTTTTGAAATGTCAGCGCGCTGAACTTCCCCCGAAAAAGTGGACACTGAGAAAAGACAAGGTACACTTTATTCGGAGGCAGGATCAACGGATGTGTGCGGTGTTAGGCGTGTCACCGAGTGGCTATTATGCTTGGTGTGCCCGGCCGCTGAGTTGCCGGGCGCAGGCGAATGCCGCGTTGCTGACCGAAATCCGGGCGGTGCATACCGCCAGTCGCAAGACCTATGGCAGCCCCCGCATCTATGCGGAACTGCGGGCAGGGGTTTTCCGCCAGCAAAAACCGCGTGGCCCGGCTGATGCGGGCCGCCCAGATCCGTGCCCGGCGCAAAACGAAGCGGAAAGTCGTTACGACTGACAGTCAACACCGTTTTCCGGTGGCTCCCAACCACCTCAATCGCGACTTTACAGCCTCCCGCCCGAATGAGAAATGGCTCACGGACATGACCTACATCGCAACCGCAGAAGGCTGGCTGTATCTGGCCGTGGTCATGGATTTGTTTTCCCGTAGGATTGTGGGCTGGGCGATGGAGGCCAGTCTGGAGAGTAGCCGTCCGAACAAGTTCGGCGTTGAAAAAGCCTTCCAGATGGCCGTCCACAACCGCCGGGCCATTCAGGGCCTCTTACATCACAGCGAGCGCGGCAGCCAATATGCGGGTGCGCCGTACCAGACTTTGCTGGCCGCTCAACACATCCAAGTCAGCATGAGCCGGACCGGGAACTGCTACGATAATGCGCCGATGGAGAGTTTCTTCAGCACCCTGAAAAATGAGCATGTGCATTTTCAGGATTTTCAAACCCGTCAGGAAGCCAAAACCGATATCTTCGCCTATATTGAAGGCTTCTATAATCGCGCCCGTCGTCATTCCTCGCTGGGGTATCTGTCCCCAGAAGAATTCGAACGGGAATATTACAAAAGCTTGTCTTAACTGTGTCTCCACTTTTTTGAGGAAAGCCCACATCGTGGCATGAGCGTCCTGGTCTGAAGCCATAACTATTCGGTTCGAACTTGGCTTCCCTTTCGGGTTCCAAGGCGAACTTCACCAGGGTTTGCAAAGCCCGGTCTTGCATAGTCGCGATCCCCAACGGGCGTTTTTCTTCTGTGCCGGGTTTGGGTATCCACGTCCATCGAACTGGTTGAGGCTTTGCGTTCAGTTTCAAGCGCTTGGTCAGTGCGAGCCGTTGGGGTAAGTGATTTGACCCCATCTACTCCGGCGGTGCGTTTTTCCTGATTGTCTTGGGTGACGCGGCGCACAGCTAAACACTTGGCTGACCAGGACTTCGTAATGAGTCTCTGTAGCCGGTGGACTGCCTTGACATCTCCACGGCGCTCGGCTTGGTAGATACGTTTTTGGAGCTTGAAAACCTTCCGCTCAATCTTGCGCCACGGGAGGTCTTTCCATTCATACATCGGTTCAGAGACCGTGCTCATGACATTTCTACTCCTACTAACCTCTCTACTTTCCTATCTGCCGTGCCTACGTCAGCGTATCCTGGGCATTACCCCAGGCGTTGGCTTCTTAGGCAATCCTTTCCACCATAGCATACGGTGGATACCTGCTCCGCTGTTGACCACAGGGGAGAGCATGTGGCGGGTTACTCCGTTCCTGATGTTCGTTTTGCGCCGTTTTAAGGCCGTGCTATTCACCGGGTTTCTTTGGGGTGAACCCTGATCAGCACGACATCTGCCAGGCCCTTATCCTGTACCTTTTGGTCAAGCCCATAACCCACGTAGGCTTGTTTTTGATCACGATGATTCAAATGCACATTCGCTTGCGCTACCCATGACGGCTTGCTTGCAGGGATTTTCTGATCGGGTTTCAGAATTACCTGCTTTTCTCCCCGCTTTACGGATTGATGATCAGTCGCTACCGCAGGGGAGATGCTGTTCCCTGTTCACAAGGGATTGGGAATTGCGCCTAATATCGAACATCAAGTTGTCAAGGTGCTAACTTACCTTGCCTCCCATCTCCGAGCGTTAGCTCGTTTCGGGAGAACGGGGCGCACGTCGGGACTCAAAGATAATGAGACTGGCTAAAGGACATAAAGAAGGTTTGTCGCCAAAAGATATTGAGACTGAGTCTCACAAATCTTTGAGACCCGACAATTTGGGTTGCCTGCCCCCATTAGACTAGAAATTTCAATCATTACAATTTGCCACACGTTTGCAATTTTTTAGTTATAATTTTTTCTACTGGGATACATACCTTTCATCAATGATTAGTTGAGTCTTTATAACTCAGCCCCAACAACAAAAAGGAGAATAAGATGCCCAGTATTTACTTACGTGGATCAGCCTTCGAGTCTTCGGTAGGCAACGAGACTTACCTACTTGTTAATGGTGAGTCGCGCGGCATGACCAAGAATCGCGGCCTCAACACGGTGATTCTTCAACCTGATGGCACCGTAAAAACCCAAACGAGTCACGATGTCTTTGGCGATGTAAACCTTTGGAATTCTTGGGCTGATTGGGTCAATACTCAGACGCAAGCAGGTGATCTGGTTGCGGTGGCGTCCTACGACGCGGTCAACAACGCGCCCCGGGGCGGCACCGCGGAACGGTTGCTGAAATCTGTTGGTGCCCAAACTGCGTTTGGCATCACCAAAGGCTCCGATTGGCGGATGGTGCGTTCGCCTTATGCGTTGCTCTTTGTTCAAGGCTATAGCCGTTGCCAGGAAGTTTCCCAACCGCATACCGGGCCAAACGCCCATCTCAGCGCCCAATTCGCCGCCATTTACCAACACAACGACTACGGCGGCAACAGCCAGGCCCTTGGGATTGGCCGGTACAATCTCAAAGACATTTTGATCGGCAATGATCAGCTAAGTTCCCTTAGAGTTCCTGATGGTTTGCGGGTTACCCTGTACCAGCACGCAGACATGCAAGGCAATACACGCACCTACACCGCCGATACGCCCTCTGTCGGTGATTTCAACGATCAGGCATCTTCCATTTTTGTCGAACAGGTAGCCACCATCTACCAGCATGGTAACTATGGAGGGCAGAGCAAGATGTTAGGGCTTGGTAATTACACCATGGCCGA